>DATJHZ010000261.1:0-5131 GCA_035493595.1 Cyclobacteriaceae bacterium
CAAGGCACCTGAGTTATCAGGCCTTATTGCCATGCATCATGGTTCTATCAGCAAGAATTTACGAGATTGGGTTGAAGATCAATTGCACGAAGGAAAACTAAAAGCGGTTGTATGTACTTCAAGTCTTGATCTTGGTGTTGATTTTCGTCCGGTGCAAACTGTTGTGCAGGTGGGCGGGCCTAAAGGTGTTGCACGTTTTCTTCAGCGCGCAGGTAGGAGTGGCCACCAGCCAGGTGCTATAAGTCGAATATACTTTGTACCTACACATTCGCTGGAGTTAATTGAAGCAGCAGCAATTCGTGAAGCCATTCGCACGAATATCGTAGAAGACAGATTACCTTATTTAAGATCGTTTGATGTTCTGCTGCAATACCTGGTGACGCTCGCAGTTTCAAATGGCTTTGAGCCAGATAAAATCCTGGAAGAAATTCGGGGCACCTTCAGCTATGAATCTGTGAGTGATGATGAGTGGTCATGGATGTTAAACTTTATAACAACGGGTGGTGATTCATTACAAGCCTATGATGAATTTAGAAAAGTAGTGATTGAGAATAATATTTATAAAGTAGTGAATCGCACAATGGCCATGCGCCATCGTTTATCTATAGGTACCATTGTTGGCGATAGCTCGCTGCATGTAAAATATGTTTCAGGAAAATACCTTGGTACGATTGAGGAATATTTCATTTCACGACTTAAGCCCGGTGATGTATTTTGGTTTGCAGGTAAAAGCCTTGAACTGGTTCGCATTAAGGAGATGGAAGTTCATGTGCGCAAGAGTAATCGTAAATCAGGCGCTGTGCCTTCATGGCAAGGAGGACGAATGCCATTGTCATCACAGATGAGTGAGCTTATCAGGAATAAAATAGATGAAGTAGTTAATAACACAGTACAAGATGATGAGCTTCGATTTTTAGAACCCTTGTTTGCTTTACAACGTGAGCGGTCGATGCTTCCATCAAAAAAAGAATTCCTGATTGAATATCTTGAGAGCAAGGAAGGTTATCACGTTCTCATGTATCCATTTGAAGGACGCTTTGTTCATGAAGGTATCGCCGCACTGGTTGCTTATCGCATAGCTAAAATTCAGCCCATTACATTTTCAATTGCCATGAATGATTATGGTTTTGAATTACTCTCCGATCAACCCATTCCTATTGAAGAAGCTGTTGAAATAGATTTGCTGGGTGTTGATCATTTAATGGAAGACATTCAGGCTAGTATCAATTCAACAGAAATGGCGCGACGTAAATTCAGAGACATTGCTGCTATCTCAGGACTGGTGTTCAAAGGGTTTCCAGGTAAGCCCATAAAAGACAAACATCTTCAGTCATCATCACAACTCTTCTTTGAAGTATTCAATGACTTTGAAGGACATAATCTTTTACTGCGTCAGGCTTTTGAGGAGGTGATGGATTTTCAATTAGAAGAAGCCAGGCTTCGAAGGGCTCTTCAACGTATTGCAGGACAAAGAATAATCATCAAGCAAGTTGATAAACCTTCTCCACTGGCATTCCCAATTATGGTTGACAGGTTACGTGAAAAACTTACAACTGAAAAACTTGAAGACAGAATAAAGAAGATGAGTCTATCTTGAATTCACTTATATCATTCAATAAGTAATCAGACAACAAATAAAAAAGCCATGACAAGTTATTGCCATGGCTTTATTTTTTATAAAAAGTTCTTTTAGAAGATTGCGCGGAACAGAAGGAATAATGTTCCTGCCATAATCATTACAACCGGTAACGTAAGACACCATGCAATAACAATGTTACGGATGGTGTTAGACTGTAAATTTTTAATGCCCTTGCTGGCCACCATACTTCCTGCAATACCAGATGATAATACGTGGGTTGTACTTACAGGCCATCCGAAGAAAGTAGATCCACCAATAGTAATTGATGCTACAAGTTCAGCACTTGCTCCTTGTGCATAGGTAAGATGTTCTTTACCAATTTTTTCACCAATTGTTTTTACGATACGCTTCCAGCCAATCATGGTTCCAATTCCTAATGAAAATGAAATCATGATAATAACCCATGACGGTGAGTAGTCTGTTAATTTTCTTACGTTCTTTAATTCTTTAGTAAGCGTCTCTTTCTCTGCCGAACTAAGCTTCAATTCCTCTTTCTTTAAAAGACCAGTAAGATTGCGATCCAGAATCATAATGTCTTTACGAACCTGAAATCTTTCAAGTTTAGGTATTTCAGAAACATTGTTAGCAACGCTAAAACGTGAAGCTAGACGATTATTGATCGAATCTACATCGGCTAATTTTATTCTGTCTGGTTCGCTTAATGTAGACGGGTCGATTGCCTTTGTGATCTGTTCAATTTTGGCAACGGGTCCTACTAAGGTATTAGGTGAAAAATTTTGGTTTAAGGCAAAGTAGCTAGGCACGATACCAATCAGAATCAACATAACCAAACCAACACCTTTTTGCCCATCATTTGATCCGTGGAAATAACTCACCATAGTACATGTGAGGAATAAAATGATACGAACAAATAATGGAGGCGGTTGATTTTTCTTTGGTTCTTTAAAAAGCATTTCGCCTGCTTCTGTTTTTTTAGTTAATGTTCGTATGAAGTACATTAATATAATCGATAATGAGAATCCGGCTAATGGCGAAATCAATAATGCAAGACCAATCTTCTGAGCTTCACCCCAGTTTACAGCATTACCTGTAGATTCAGGTAGTAATGAGAATGCTAATCCTACGCCTAAAATTGAACCCACCAGCGTGTGAGAGCTTGAGCATGGAATACCTAAATACCAGGTTAATAAATTCCAGAATATGGCGGTGACGAGAAGAGCCATAACCATAGACAAACTATGAGAGATATTTTGATCAACAAGGGTTTCTACAGGAAGCAAATTAACCAGCTTCATGGCCACTGCTATTCCGCCTCCAACACCTATAATTAAACCTAAGAAGTTACAGAAACCAGACCATATTACGGCTACCCAGGGCTTTAAGGTATTTGTATAAATAACCGTAGCAACTGCATTAGCTGTATCATGAAACCCATTCACGAACTCAAAAGAGCAGGCGGCCAAGAGACAAACAATGAGGAGGATTGAATAAGATAAATCGAGTTCAAACATAGGGTTTATAAAATAGGTCGCAATCTAACCGTAAATACCAAGTGCAATGTTAACCCAATGTTAACTTTTTTATCAAAAAGGGCATAAACAATTATTAACTAATTAATTTATAGGTTGTTACAGTTTGTTAATTGCTATCAAATTCTTACAGTTTTTGACGGAATAACCAGGTCAAAAGGAACGGATCCTTATAGGCATGAACCCAGCTTGGGTGCTCCACATCCGGATACTCACAATAGCCTGGACTTCCACCCGCATCCTGCAGAGCCTTTATCATTTTTCTGGATTTTTCGGGTGGCACCGTAGTGTCTTTGGCACCATGAAATGCCCAGATAGGTATATGCTTTATTTTTGGTGCGGTTTTTTCATCACCACCCCCACAGATTGGTACGGCGGCGGCAAATTTATTAGGGTACCGCGCAATCAGATCCCAGGTGCCAAACCCGCCCATGGATAGGCCAGTTACGTAAATGCGTGATGGATCAATAGGGTTCTCTTTTAAGATTTTTTCCAGCAGCGTTATAAACTCTTGCATAGGTTTAGCTGGTCTTGCCGTAAATTCAGAATTATAGGATTCAATCCATTTTAATTTTTCAGGACATTGGGGTGCAATAACAAAACATGGATACTTCATCCTGTTACCGTTATTAGTAACCATGTCTTTAATATGCTTTATGTTTTTTTCATTGTCGTTGCCTCTTTCACCGGCACCATGAAAAAAGATAATCAATGGATATTTCTTTTCATTATCAACCTTTCTTGGTTTTAGAAATCTGTAGGGTAAGGTATCTCCGCCACTTATGTACTGTAGTTTGAGGAATGCAGTTGAATCTTTTTGGGCCACACTCGCTTCGTTTAAAATTACAACGAAGAATAAAACGAAAACCGCTATTTTAGACATGAATGAATAGATTATCTTGAAGTCAATTTAGAAAATTATTCTATACCACATGTTGAAGGCTGAGGTTTTCGGGGAATTATTGGAGCTACATCCTCAAAAAGCTGCTTTCTGGCCAAAGCATAAAATACTTATGGTGGCCGATCTTCATTTAGGAAAGATCAATCATTTCAGAAAAGCAGGCATTCCCGTACCGACGCAGGCAAACGACAAAAATATTGAAGTGCTGATTGACTTGTTTTGGAGAACGAAACCAGAACGAGTACTTTTTTTAGGCGATCTTTTTCACAGTCATTACAACCCCGAGTGGGAAGTATTTGGCGAAGTGGTGAAGCACTTTGAATCTATTTCATTTGAACTTGTTCTGGGCAATCATGACATCATGAGTGAAAGACAATATGAACGGAAGAAGATTCAATTTTATAACGAACTTCAGATAGGTCCATTTCTATTTACACATCACCCCATAGAAAAAGAATTGATTGATTCGTATAACCTGGCAGGTCACATCCATCCGGGAGTGAGACTAAGCGGCAGAGGGAAACAGCATCTTACCTTGCCTTGTTTTTATTTTGGTAAATCAAGCGGATTGCTCCCTGCATTCGGTATGTTTACTGGGTTGGCCTCTATCAGATCTCAAAAAGACGATCAGATTTTTGTTATCGCTGAAAATAAAATTCATCCCATCACCAATAATTAATTGGCATCGGCTATTTATTGTTCTGTAGTTGTAATTGAATAGTTTGGACTTAGTGTCCTTAGCATTGCTTCGCCTTCTTCTTACTCACACTCTGAATATTCACTTTCAACACGATCAAGTGATATTTTTTTGTAACGGACAAAAGAGTAGACAACTCTCTGCTTATAGAAATACAAAAAACCAAGCTTGAATGAGTTGCAGTACAGGATCACTTTTGAAGATCGATAGTTTATGTTTAATAAAAGATTATTTAATACTATCTCGTGGCACTTTTTTATTGAATGTTTAGTTGTGCGTGAATTATTAGGAAGAGCTTTTAGAAAAAAATGTCAAACACAAGGCAACCCTTTTTCAGTTTGTTCCGTCTTGGCGAAAATTTGTTAAAAACTTGGAGGAATCCCTACAGTTAGCAGAACTCATTC
>DATJHZ010000262.1:0-6541 GCA_035493595.1 Cyclobacteriaceae bacterium
CGTTGCATTCTGAATTCGCATGTATGAACCTTTTGTTACAAACCAGTCTGATCCATAATAAGCTCGTGTAGAGTTTACACTTGGATATTTGTTTGTTGGGTTGTCAGGAGTCCAGCGTTGCAATTGACCACTAGGTGAGAATTTCTGGAAATCAAACACATCATTGCCATGTACACCGTAGATCTGCGTTGTGAAATCAAATCCTTTATACTCAAGACGCGTGTTGAAACTATAAATGAATTTAGGATTTGGATTACCAATAACCGTTCTGTCATAGTCATCAATTTTGCCATCAGGTTTACCATCAACACCTGAGATATCTTTGTATTTAATTTCGCCTGGCTTGGCCATGTCACCAGTAAGTCCGGCTTCTTGTCCTTCTTGTAAAGTCTGAACAATGCCGTCTGTTTTATAGCCATAAAAAGAATTGTAAGGTTTGCCTATTACATAAGCGTTGATGGGTGCACGCAGCATTTCAATGTTGCTTCCATTCCATAAGAATGAATCAGTACCCATGCTCACTACTTCATTTCTGTTACGTGTGAAGTTACCGCCAACACTCCAGTTCACATCGCCAGTTAAGATCAGTGCATTCAAGGCTACCTCAATACCTTTGTTATCAATCACACCATCGTTAATCCAGATTTTATCATAACCAGAAGAAGGTGCCATGTTGTTCTTTCTCAGTAAATCAACGGTGTGTTTGTAGTAGTAATCTACTGACGCCGTAATGCGATTATTAGCAAAGCCCAGATCAACACCAACATCAAACTGAGTTGTTGTTTCCCACTTCAAACTTTTGTTGGGCACACCGCTCCATATTTTGTTGTAACCATCCCAATCATAAATACCAGGTCCGTAACCAATCTGGAATGCACCGCCTGTATAATATTTACCAGAGCCAAGACGATCTAATGTCTGGTATGGTGTAATGCCTTGATTTCCTGTTAAACCATAACTGGCGCGCAGCTTAGCTTCAGACACAGCAGGAATTGATTGCATGAAATTTTCTTCGTGAATTTTCCACGCAGCACCGGCTGAAGGAAAGAATGCCCATTTATTGTTATCACCAAATTTGGAAGATCCATCAGAGCGTGCTGTCAATGTTAAGAGGTAACGATCTTTAAATGAATAGTTAGCACGACCAATCCATGATTCAAGAACTGTCTTCGTTAAGCTGTTGGATGCAATCTGTGTTGTAGCAGCGTTAAGGTTTTGATTTTGCAAGTTGTCATTTACAAAACCATGTCCTTCGAGGCGTGATGTTCTTACGTTTGTTACCTGTGATGTAAAGCCAGCAACAACATTTAATGAATGATCGCTAAAGCGTTTGTTGTACGTGAAATAATTTTCGTTAAGAACGTCGTTACCTGTCCAGTTATCAATAGAGCCAAAGCCGTTGAACTGATAACCATTATAGGTAGCATTGCGTGGCTCGTACCAGTCAGTAATAGAATTACCAAACTTGTTACTCACTTGTGTTTTAAATTGCAAGTCTTTGGTTAATTGCCATGTAAGATAAAGTGTTCCTAAAACGTCTATTGTTTTTGTGTCATTCAATACCGAGGAAGCAGTAGCCATCGGATTGTCATAATCAAGTGGACTGATTTTAAAATAACTTCCATCAGCATTATAAGCAGGAAAAATAATATTTCTGCCTGCACTCAAACCATTACCACTCTTATGGGTTTGCGTAACCAATGTATTAAGACCGAGTGTAATTTTATCCGTAAGCTTTTGCTCCAATGTAACTTTACCATTATAGCGTTCATAACTATTACGAATAGACAATCCTTCCTCTTTATAGTAGTTACCAGAAACTGAGTACTTCGTTCTATCATTGCCACCACTCGCAGTTAATGTATAGCTTTGAGAAATTGGTTTGCGATAAACCAGTTTAGTCCAATCAGTATTTGTTGACCACTTTGGTTTATTAGGATCGATGCCTCGCAGTTCGGCTACAGAAGGATAATACGTTCCCAGGTAATCGCCACCAACATATAAAGGAGCAAGACCTGCATTTATTCTTGCTTCATTATCTATAGATGCAGCCTGAACAGGATCTCTCCACACATCAAGTTTCATTGGCATAGTGGAAAGCGTAGTCATGTTGTCGAATGTAATTCTTGGCTGACTTGACTTACCTTTTTTGGTTGTGATAAGGATAACACCGTTCGCACCACGTGAACCATAGATAGCAGCCGATGATGCATCTTTCAATACTTCAATAGATTCTATATCCGATGGATTGATCTGTTTCAGATTACCAGCATCTCCCCATGGAAAACCATCAACAACCATCAGAGGACTGTTCGAACCATTCAATGAACTGATACCACGAATGCGAATCGTTGCACCCGCACCAGGCTCACCTGAAGGCGCGATGACCTGAAGACCCGCAGCCTTACCTTGCAACAATTGATCAACTGATGATGTGGCTGTTTTATTAAGATCACTTCCTTTCACAGCAATAACAGAACCTGTGAGATCACTCTTCTTCACTTCACCGTAACCAACCACAATAACTTCTTGAAGTGTGCTCACATCTTCTGTAAGTGAAACGGCAATGGAAGACTGGTTGCCTACTTTAACTTCTTCAGTGAGATAACCAACAAATGAAAACGAAAGAACAGACTCAGGTCCTTCAACCTGAAGGCTGAACTTTCCATCCATGTCAGTTGTCGTTCCAATTGCTGTTCCTTTAATAATAACGGATACACCCGGTAGTGTTTCTCCTCTGGGATCTTTTACAACACCGGTGACCAGCAACCCGCTCTGGGCTTTCCCGATCCATGGAATTGAAAACAAGACCATGACGAATAATAAATACTGTAGTTTTCTTTGCATAAAATTTAGGCTTTATGATTTATGGGGATAAAAGTAGAGGCGCACACTTCCGGGATTTTGAACTATAGTCCGGATTGCTAATAATTACACTCGTTTGCGTCCGTTTCGCAATCGAAACCAGTTTTTACTATCTTAAATGAAGTATTTTTGAAAAATGTATTAGGAAAAAAGACCCGGATACAAATGAATGGTCTTTAATGAGGTGGTTATGTCAAGATTCTTCACAGTTCTATTGCTTGTTTCAATCTCGTTTTCATGTTTTGCACAGATTGAACATTATAATTTATACAATCTTTCTACTGAAAATGGTTTGCCTACAAATGATTTTCAAAGTGTATATCAGGACTCTTTTGGATTTCTCTGGCTCGCTTCATACGATGGATTATTTGCCTGGGACGGATACACATTCAAGAAATATTATCACGACGAGAAAAATCCGAATAGCTTAAATCACAATATAGTCTACTCTATATTTGAAGACAGCAACAGGAGACTTTGGATCGGTACCATTGAAGGTCTTAACCTTTACGATCGTACAACAGATGGATTTATAAAATGTACTATCCGTCAAAAGGGAGAAAAAATTCCTGTTAACGCCATTCGCGAAGATTCCAAACACCAGCTTTGGTTAGGCACATCTTTTGGACTATGCAAGTATGAATATAATAAACCTGTAAACGAATGGTTCTTTAACGAGACTAACGATGATGTTATATTCTGTTTGGCCATCGACAATCATGACAACGTATGGACAGGAACATTTAATGGAGGTGTTAAGAAATTCTCGCAATCAACTAAAAAGTTTCAGGCATTTACGCACCATCCCAATGATCCTCATTCCATCGCCAGCAATAAAATAAAGAGTATCCTGGCGGATCACGAAGACAACATCTGGATTGGTACAGCAGAAAGCGGTGTAACGGTACTTACCAATGAAGGAAATGTTTTCAGGCATATTCCCATTCTCTCAACAGAAAAAAAGACTGTAGTACCTGTTAATTGTTTATACGAAGACAAAAATTTTAATATCTGGATTGGGGCTGGTCGCGAAGAGCTTAAGTATTTGAAAAACAAAAACGAACCCATTAGAAGATTTACAGGAACGTTTCACAGCAGCAATAAAAACAAATTACTTTCGGTTTCTTCTATACACGAAGACAGTTTCGGTAACATTTGGTTTGCTACCAGTGGCAACGGACTTTTTTACTCAAACTTAAACAAGAACGCTTTCGAAAATTATTTACAGGATCTTACGTCGCTAAAAGGACTGGAAACAAATGTTGTTACGGCGTTAGAAGAAGATCAACAGGAAAACATCTGGATTGGAACAGACAGAGGTGGGCTTCTTAAATTCAATCCTTCAATCAATGTATTCTCTCAATACAATACATCTAACAGTAATCTCAGCAGTAATGCCATCAATGAAATTAAAAAAAGCAAAGATAATGATCTATGGATCTCAACCTGGACAGGTGGCATCATGCAGTTCAATACTAAAACAGGCAAGTCTACAAACTATAAAAATAATCCTGGTGACAATAACTCTATTATTATAAATGATGCAAAATCCATTTTGCCTGACAATGATTTTATCTGGATTGGTACGCATGGCGAAGGGCTTGCACTTTATTATCCTTCATTACATAAATTCATCCACAACAATAACAATAGCCATGATATTAAAGTAAAACTGGCAGATCCTGCCTGGATTAATCATCTCTTCAAAGACACTAAAAACAGATTATGGATCAGCACCTATAGCGGGTTGTTTATGCTCCGTGGAAATGAGCTTAAACATTATGGACACAATGCTGACACTGCCACTATAAGCAGCAACTCTGTAAATATGGTTACAGAAGATAAATCAGGAAACCTATGGGTGATCAGCGAGTCCGGTGGATTAGATCAATTCAATAACGCTACAAATACATTTACGCGCTACAATGACAAGCTCGAATTACCTGAGACCATGAAGGGCATTTTAGTAGATGATAGAAATAATTTATGGATCAGTTCTAACGAAGGCATCTTAATGCTCGACACCAAAACAAAATCTATAAAAAGATACGATGCATCAGATGGATTGCAGGGGAATTCATTTTTTCATAAGGCAGTTCTTAAATCAAAAAAAGGTAAACTTTATTTTGGAGGTACGCATGGCTTTACCGCTTTTTATCCGGATAGTTTAAAGAACATCAAAGTTCCCGCATATTTCTATTTCACAAATCTGTTTGTGTACAACCAATTACAATCGCCAGGCGCAAATAATTCGCCTTTACAAAATGTATTGAGTGAAACAGAGAAACTTGAACTCCATCATGATCAGTCATTCTTCTCCATTGAGTTTGCAGCTATCAATTTATACTCGCCCGAAAAAACAAAGTATGCTTATAAGCTAGAAGGACTTCATGATCAATGGATCAATATTCAAAATGAGAGAAAGGTAGCTTTTACCAATTTAGATCCCGGCAACTATACGTTGAAAGTCCGCTACACCAATGCTGACGGTTCGTGGATTGAAGCACCTGAAGGGCTTACTATAATTATGCTCCCACCCTGGTGGAAAACATGGTGGTTTAATGTATGTATGATGGCGCTTATTATTAGTTCTATAGTGGCTGTATTCTATATCAGGATTTCTTCTATTAAAAAGAGAAATAAAATATTGAAGGCAGAGGTTGAAAAGCAAACACACGAACTCAGCGAAGCTAATTTATTTCTGGTAGAACGAAACGAAGAAATTGTTCTCCAAAAAGAAAGGCTTGAAGAAATCAACGAAGAAGTTTTACGTCAATCGGATAAGATCTTAGATCAGCAAAAACATATCACCTCACAAAACCAAAAACTGGAAAGCACGGTAGAAGAACTTCAGAAGCTCAATAAAACGAAAGATCACTTCTTCTCCATCCTCGCTCACGATCTGAAGAATCCTATTTCTGCCTTAACAGGAATTTCTGATTTTCTAAAGAACAATTTCTCCAAGCTTGAAAAACGTGAAGCGCAAAATTATTTAAACAGTATTCATCGCTCTTCAGGTGCTGTGTATGACCTGTTGATCAACTTATTGAACTGGTCACAAATGCAATCCAAGAAGATTGATTACGTGCCGAGTGATTTTGATATTAAAGAAATTATTCAAAAAAACATTACGCTGCTTGAACAGCAATTTACAAGCAAGCATATAGTTGTTACACATCAGCTCAAAGACTCCTATCCTATTTATGCAGATTACAATATGATTGATGCTGTAATAAGAAATGTTTTAAGCAACAGCATCAAATTCACAGAATACAACGGCTCTGTAAATATTACTATCGAAGAAAATACTGATGCCGTAACGCTGGGCATTACGGACAATGGCGTTGGAATGACACATGAACAACTGGAGAAATTGTTTAGTGTCGATAAAAACAATGTATCTGTTGGTACCGCTGGCGAAAGAGGTACAGGCTTAGGACTGGTTATCACAAAAGAGTTTGTTGTTGCAAACAAAGGTGACTTAAGAGTAGAAAGCATGCCAGGGCGAGGAACATCCTTCTTTATTACACTGCCCAAATCAAATCAACACCTCAAACCAGAAAGAAAAGTTATCTCCTTAGAAAAGACATCTCTTGATTTCTGGGAAGAATTTCCCATTGAAAAACTTATCAAAATTAAAGGACGTAAGATTCTTATTGTTGATGATAATAGGGAG
>DATJHZ010000263.1:0-6681 GCA_035493595.1 Cyclobacteriaceae bacterium
CTTACCTGGTGCTAAATTTTCAATCCATTTTTGCGGCGTACCTACAACAGCCTGTTGTCTTTCAATCTCGTTATGAATTAAAGCGATATCACGAATAAATGATTCTTTCGTAGCGGGGTCTGTTGACTTATAATTATTCAGGCAATACTGCAGCTTTGTTTCAATCTCTGGTATGTAGTAAATCTTTTTATAGTCAGCATCGGCCATTATTTTATCAAATACATAAAACCTTCGCTCGTAATCATTGTCTTTGAACTGCGAGACCATGTTTGCTTCAAAAGCCCATCGTGACGCCATTAAGTCACCAACAAATGGAACTGTTGCTGTATTTCCAATTGCAGGATTCAGTTTATCAAATTTCACAACCACTCCACTCAATATTAATTGCGGAATAAGCAGCAGCGGAATAAGAATATAAATTGTAACGGCAGAATTAAAAGCTGAAGAAATATTCAACCCCAACAAGTTAGCAAAGCATGAAGATGTAAAAAGGATAAACCAATGCTGAAAGAACATGCCTTTGATCTCAAGTATGTAACTTCCCATTGCCACAAACATAAGTGTCTGCACGGCCGACATCATGAATAGTATTGAGATCTTAGACATGATGTAACTGCTTCTGCTGAGATGAAGAAAAGCTTCTCGCTTCAATATCTTCCTGTCACGAATTATTTCTTCGGCACTTACCGTGAGACCCATAAAAAGGGCAACGATAACACTCATGAAAAGATAGGCCGTAATGTTAAGGTTCTTACCAAAAGTATACTCAGCCAGTAACTTATCATCTACATTATAATACCGAACAATAAAAGCCAGGATAAAAGCTAGCAACGGCGCTTCCAGCAGATTTATAGTAAGATACTGTACGTTATGAAGCTTTGCCTGGATGTCGCGTAATGAAAACAGGTGCGTCTGTTTAATGCGATTTGGAATTTTTAACGTTGAATGTGGATCTTCTTTAGACTCATCAATCTTGCCACGTTTATGTTTTTCCTGAAATACTTTATTCCATTGTTCGGCTGATATTTTACGCTCATTGGTAAAATGACCGTACTCATTAATAACCCGAGTCTCTATGATATTAAAGATCTGTTCAGGATTAACATTTCCGCATGAGTGACATTCGCCTTCATCGCTATTCACCATATTGATACTCTTCTTAAAGTATACAATAGCATCAACAGGATTACCGTAATAAATCTGATATCCGCCAGTATCCAGAATCAAAAGCTTGTCAAACATTTTAAAGATGTCTGATGATGGCTGATGGATAACAGCAAAGACAAGTTTACCTTTTAGTGAAAGCTCTTTCAAAAGATCAATTATATTTTCAGAATCCCTGGAAGAAAGTCCGCTGGTTGGTTCATCACAAAACAATACAGCAGGCTCACGCAATAACTCCAAACCTATATTAAGACGCTTGCGCTGACCTCCACTGATTGTCTTATGCAGTGGTGAGCCAACTTTCAAATCTTTTATTTCAGCAAGTCCCAGATCCTCCAGAACATTCATCACTAATTCGCCGATCTCTTTTTCAGATTTATTGCTGAAGCAGAGCTTGGCGGCATAATACAAATTCTGATATACGGTAAGATCTTCAATGAGAAGATCATCTTGTGGCACGAAGCCTATGACACCTTCAATCTTCGCGGGATTTTTATGGATATCAATGCCGTTGATGATTACCTGTCCGGCAGATGGTTTTTCTGATCCATTCAACACATGGAGTAACGTTGATTTACCCGCGCCGCTTCCTCCCATGAGGGCAATTAAATTACCTGATTCCTCGGTAACATAAACATCACGTAATCCTAACTTTCCATTCTTAAACTGAAAGCTGATATTCCTGGCTTCAAATGTTGTACGTGAATGTTCTCCAAGTTTTTTGAACTGTGTTAGAATTTCGCCGTGATATACAGGCTCATCTTTATCCCAACGAAGTGTACTACCTATAGCCAGTACACTGATTTTTCCTGCCTTAACCGGAACACCATTCAGAAAGACATCAGACCCGCCGATGTATTTAATGAAATACAATTCTGATACTTCCAGAAAAAGTATGGAGATAAAACCATTGAGGTGAGGTTTGACAATGTGCTTACTCCTTTTAAAAGATGATTTCTCAGATGAATCAATAATCAGTATGCTTTCATTATCCAGTACTGAAGCATCCTGGCCAAGTACAAATGTCTTAATGGAATTAATATCAGCCTGCGATATTTTGAAATTGCCACCTATCGTCTTAACTAACTCTTCTTCCTTGCCTGAAATACTGCCGTCAGCCTGGATGATGGAAATCACTTCCAGCGTAATGACAACCTTTTGCTTCTGCGTAAGCTCCGGACTGATTTCATTACATAGTGCTTCCAGAGCATCGATATCAGATTTTACATCGGGTTTGCTTGCAAATGATTTTACATACTCATCAAAAAACAGCATGTAATGATCTACTGCTGATAAGTTGAGATGATCCTCCAAAAATGTTCTTATCTGATCACGTTCCTGACGCGTAACGTCATCTTCTTTGGCCACTAATGCAAATAGGCGCAGAATGGCTTTGAGTAAAGGTTCACTCATAAAACAGGTTTAAGTTTTATTAAGGTAGAAGCTAATAGTAAATTGATCTTGGTCATCTTAAATATAATGAAAGAAGCCATACAAGACATAAAAAAAAAGGACTGGATTAATCCAGTCCCTTAAGAATTTCCACCAATGGCAGATTTATTCTGTTATTCCCTTACGGAGTTTCTCTACAATTTTAGTGATCTCTTCCAGGTTTTTATCGGTAAGAACAAGGTCAGCACGATTGTTTTTAATCTGCTCCTCAATGTTCAATGCATTGTATGTAGTTTCAAGTGTAGTCAGGTCAGTAACAATAGCTGTTACGGGGTCTGTCTGATCAACAGATTTCATCATTTTCAAGAGTTCAGAAACAGATTTCTTTTGCTCAAGGATAACGCGGATCATTGGTGTTAACACAAGGTTACGTTTATCATCTGGAAGTAAATTACGTGGATAGGTTTTCACCAATCCTGTAGAGATGTGAAGTCCTTCAATAAAGCTACCTGCAATTACCAACGCTGATAATTTATTACGGTTATCATCATTCAAAAATGACTCAGTTCTTTTAATGGTCTGATCTAATAAATAGGTCAATGAATCTTTGTTTGAAATGTTTGCTTCAAAACGCTTAAGGATACTTGCATCAAAAGATCCGATAATACCCAGGTTGTCGGCCAGAGTTTTGGATGCGCCAAGGTAATTGATCGACTCTTGTGTTTTTTCATACGAGCTTAAATAGCCAATGTCTGCAGAGTAAACACCTAAGTTAAGAGCTGCTTTATCGGTTCTGGAAGTGTATTTATCAACGTTTGTACGTGGATTCAAAAGGCTTTCATTGAACTCAGCACCAGTTGATTGGATCAGGTATGGAATTTCAGAAGGCGATGGAATGTTATAAACTACTTCCTGGATCTGGCTTTTCAGTTCTCCACCTTCCGCTTCTTTAAATTCTTCAGAATTCTTGCTCTGATCTTCTTTTGTAGAAGATCCACAAGAGGCCAATCCAAAAGCCAGAAGTGCAGATAAAAAGAAATAAATAGGTTGCGTTACTTTCATGTGGTTATTCATTTTTAGGTTCAGTCAGGTCTGCGAAACGTTGCTTTATGCTAATTTCGTTGCTCTGTATCTCTTTTTTAGAAAGCCAATTTTAATACATTTTTCAATGGTTTAAAACCTGATGGTTATATTTTTAAGTGATTTTTTAAAGATTATTCAACTTCTTTTGAGTAAGTTTAGTATAAGCAAACTATCAGATTAAATATGCCTGGGCCCCGTGTAGAAAAAACTGTACTTATTGACGATAGCGACATTGACTTATTTATTCAAAGGAGATTTTTAGAGGTTTATAACTTCTCAGACGAACTCCTGCAGTATAAATCTGCGGAAGAAGCTCTTAACTGGCTGAGAAAACTTAATGGTGATGCTCCACCTGATATCATCTTTTTAGACCTGAATATGCCTGATATTGATGGATTTGGGTTTTTGAAAGGTTTTAATTCGCTGCCCAGCAAAATAACTGACAAATCTAAAATTGTTGTACTCACCAGTTCAAACAGCGCCAAAGACAGAGATCAGGTATTTGAGAACAAGAATGTTATTCAATTCATTACGAAGCCGCTCAAACAAACCGATATAGAAGAACTTAGAAGGCTTGTGAGCGATCAATAACTGTTAGCGATCAAGCCAGCTTTTAAATTCCAGAACACGTTCACGTGCCACAATAACGTCATTATCAGCAGAGCCTTTTAGCACAAGTTTAAGACGACTATTTGTATGCTGAATAATATCACCTATAGCTTCTGCCCGCACGATGTATTTTCTATTCACCCTGAAAAATCTGGCCGGATCTATCATCTCATCAAGCTGCTCCATAGTATAATCGAGAATGAAATTTCGGCTTTCGTTTGTGAAACAGAAGGTTGCTTTTTCCTGACTATAGAAATAGAGTATCGAATCAACTTCAATTGTTCTGAGGTGCTCACCTACTTTAATCATAAAGCGTTCTTTAAATCGCTTCGTGAGCATTTGCATGGCCTGGCCAATGCTTTCCAGAATCTGGCTCTGCGAAACTGGCGTCCTGGCAAGTCTTTTGAATTTATCTAACGCAGCACTAAGTTCATCTTTGTCAACAGGCTTTAAGATGTAATCGATGCTATTTACTTTAAAAGCCTTTAAAGCATACTCATTATAAGCCGTAGTAAAAATAACCGGCGCTTCAATGTTGTGCTTATCAAAAATCTCGAAGCTCAAACCATCCGCTAATTGAATATCCATAAAAATAAGATCAGGCGAAGCATTTTCCTTAAACCACTGAACTGATCTTTTTATAGAATCTATTTTATCAAGCACAATGCACTGCGGTTCTAAATCTTTAACAACAGTTTCAAGACGTTGTGCGGCCTGAGGTTCGTCTTCAATTATCAATACTTTCATACTCAATTATAGAATGGGGAGATATACACTGAACTGCGCTGGAGTTTCGGCAATCTCCACTTTCTTATCACTTAAAAAAGCATAACGATTTCGGATATTTTCTAATCCAACACCAGAAGAGGGCTCTCCCAATTTACTTTTTCGCTGCAGATTATTTTCAACACGAATAAATCCATTTTCTTCTTTGATGGAAATACTCAGCGGATCATCCTGCGATACAACGTTATGTTTAATGGCATTTTCAATCAGCATCTGAAGGGCCAATGGAGCAATCATACCCTGACCGTTAAGTTGAATTTCAGTTTTTAAGTTATCGCCAAACCTGATCTTTTGAAGAAAGAGATACGATTTTAAAAAATCTATTTCCTCTTTTATCGTCACAACTTCACGGTCGCGTGTATCCAGCACATACCTGTAAACCTCTGAGAGCTGCTTAATAAATTTAACAGCTTTGTCCTGATCTTCATAAACAAGATTTGTAAGGGCATTTAAACTGTTAAATAGAAAATGTGGATTAACCTGATTCTTCAAACTCTCATATCGGGCAACAGCATTTTCTTTTTGAAGACGTTCAGCATCCATAGCTGCTTTCTTCCATGATAAGAGAAACATGCGACCATGCATAAAAAGTGAGATAACAATGGTTATCGTTATGGATATATAAATAGTCTCTGTATAGCTATCGTCAAATTTGATGGGGAGAAAGAAACGGAACGATTCCATCAGCACAATCATGGCAATGATGGTATATGCTAATGCACCGATGATGCCAACAATCAAACGTTTAATGGGATTGATCGTCCATTTTATTTTACGATCCATATAACTGCCCATAAAACTATTTCCGCCCCAGAGAATAAACCAACAGAGAGAATTAAGCGATGTTGCTATTAAAAAATATTGAAGTGAGCTACTGCAATTTTTACATGTGAAATAGGCAAGCAACGATCCGCCTATTGTAGAAAACAATATAAGCCTGATTAAACTCTTTCTATCATCCTCACAAAAATCCATTCAAAAATCGTTAATAGTTAAAAAAGATTTAAGGTTCAAAGTTCCTGGTTTTAGTTGTCAGTTAATAGTCAATCAACTTATTTTATCAGGTTTATAATCCCGAGGGGATGATATGATTATAGAATTATTAGTGTGCCTGTTGTGGAACCCCGAAGGGGTGAAATTATGTCACTCCTTCGGAGTTCAAAACTCACAACAATCCTTGTATCTATAATCATATCAGCCCTTCAGACTTGAGTTAGTAACATTTGTATTGGTATGTAAATCATTCGTTATGGTATAGTAAATAGCGAAGTTACATAATAAATAATTTACACTATCTCATCATGACTAACCTGGAACTTGAAACCTTGAACTATAAATCTACTTACATTTTCCCTTCAACTCCACCGTCATCTCTTTGCCCCACTGCGGCGAAAGCGGACTGGCAGGTTTGTAAGTAGCAAATTTCTCAAGAGCCTTGTCTGCAGTACCACATGCTTCAGCCGTTGACGATCCGAAGAATTGAGCTGTGCCAAATTGCATCTGCGCCAATAAACCTAATGCTCTTGGATTTTCAGGATTTAAGCCGACAGCCTTTCCAAATGATTGCATGGCCAAACCTGAATATTCCTGACCGCGTGTTGCCGGATCAACTCCGATTCTTAACATCTGAATAAAACCTTCTATGGC
>DATJHZ010000264.1:0-7779 GCA_035493595.1 Cyclobacteriaceae bacterium
CCAATCTACGGAGAAAAAGATTTTGTTAATGGTGTTGCTGTATTTGTGAGCGATATCACTGACCGAAAACAATATGAAGCAAAGCTTAAGGCATTAAATGAAGAACTTACTCAGCAAAACTGGAATCTCGCAGCACAGGATGAAGAACTAAAAACGGCATTAGAAGAATTGTCTGAACGAAATTTTGAATTAGATCAGCTCATGTACAAAACCTCACATGATCTTCGTTCACCACTGAGTTCAATTATGGGGCTCGTTAATCTTGCCCACCTTGACACCGATCAAAACAACATCAAAGTATATATTTCAAAGATTGAAGATCGCATTAAGAAACTTGATGAATTTATACGGTCTATGCTTAACTACGCCAGAGCCAACCGCGCTGAGTTAGGTAAAGATAAAATTGATTTAAAAGGTGTAGCATTAAATGCAATTCATGAATTGGCCTACCTCGATAATTTCAAGGCCATACAAACTAATGTTGAGATTAAGAATGAAGGTATTGTTTTTTGTAATGATCAGTTGAGAGTAAATATTATTTTCAGCAACATTATTTCAAACGCCTACAAGTATTATAATCCCGAGGCTGAAAGCTATCTGAATATAAAAATTGAGTTGAATCCATTGGTTGCAAAGGTTGAAATTTCAGACAATGGCATTGGTATAAGAAAAGAACATCTCGACAAAATATTTAAGATGTTTTACCGTGCCACAGAAAAATCGCAAGGCTCAGGCCTGGGCATGTACATTGTGAAACAAGCTATTGAGAAATTAGGAGGCTCTGTGCATATTGCCAGTGAGTATGGTAAAGGCACTACCATAAAGATTTCATTACCGAATATGTAATCCAAAATTATTGACACATGACCAAACCAGATATTGAAGGTGCACCAGTTTATTATCGTACCTATCTCGAATATGTTAAAGATTATGATTTGATCGAAGCCTTTAAATATTCAGGAGATTTAACGCAGGCTTTAATTTCTTCATTACCAGAAGATATGGGTCAGTATCGATATGAAGAAGGTAAATGGAGTATCAAAGAAGTGGTGTGTCATGTTATGGATGTTGAAAGGATATTCGCTTACCGCGCACTGAGGTTCGCCAGAAATGACAATACAGCATTGCCTGGTTTTGAAGAAAATGACTACGCCCCAGAGGCTAATGCGCATGAGAGAAGTTTCATTCGACTGGCTGAAGAAACTGCAAGATTACGGTTGGCTACAATAGATTTATTTGAAAGTTTTACGCCAGCGATGATGAAGCGTACGGGTATGGCTAACAAAACAGAGTTGTCTGTCTTAAATCTTGGCTATATTATCAGTGGTCATGAATCACATCATCGTAAAATTTTAACAGAACGTTATTTAAACGTGTAGTTCAACATGCTTCGTTTTCCCGCATTTATTCTTGTTAGTTTACTTCTATACTCATGTGCAGCGGTTTCGAAAAGAAGTCTTGATAAAACGCTTCAATTAACAGAACAAAAATTCCAGGATCATGCGGGACTTATAGTTTATGATCCGGAAGAAAAAAAAGTACTTTATGAGTATAATGCTAACAAGTATTTTACACCAGCTTCCAACACAAAAATTTTTACTTTCTACACGTCGCTCAAGATCATTGGCGATTCTATTCCGGCATTCAGATATTTAATAACTGGCGATTCATTAATTTTCTGGGGAACAGGAGATCCATCTTTTTTGTATAAGAATGTCTCAGCGTCAGATCGAGCCTACAACTTCTTGAGTGCAGCGAATCAGAAACTATACTTATCAATATCTAATTTTCAAACTGAGCGCTTTGGTCCGGGTTGGGCGTGGGATGATTATAATGATTACTATTCTGCTGAACGATCATCATTTCCTATCTACGGAAATATCATAACACTTTCAGAACAAGATGGTTTAAAAATACAGCCGTCATTTTTTAACACATTTGTTGAACATCAACCAGCTAAAGAGAAATCAAGTTTTATCCGTGAATTACATTCCAATAAAGTCTTGTATTCTTCTGGGGCACAAGTAAAGAAGCTATCGAAAGATATTCCCTTTAAGGTATATGATACATTGGTAAGTGATCTGATCGCTGACACTCTTCAAAAGCCTGTTACAGTGATAAACAAGAAATTGCCACCTGATGCAAAACCACTTTACAGCATACCTGCGGATAGCCTTTATAAAGTAATGATGCAGCAGAGTGATAACTTCATAGCCGAGCAACTTCTTCTGATCTGTGCAGGAATTTTAAGCGATACGCTTAAGCCTGAAATTGCCATTAACTATGCAAAGAAAAATTTATTAAACGAATTTAAAGATGAACCCATTTGGGTAGATGGCTCCGGATTGTCACGTTACAATTTATTCACACCGCGTTCTATTGTTCAGCTGTGGGAAATGATTTATAAACTTGTTCCTCAACAACATTTATTTTCTTTATTAGCAACAGGAGGTAAAGGAACAATGCGCACAGCATACAAAGCCGACGCTCCATACATCTATGGAAAGACCGGCACGTTAAGCAATAATCATAACCTGAGTGGCTATCTGGTAACGAAGAAGGGCAAGGTTTTAATTTTTGCGTTCATGAATAATAATTATGTGACTACTACCTCAAACATTCGTAAGAATATGGAGGAGGTATTAATTAATATCAGGGAGCACTATTGACTTACTTAAAAGAAAGATTTGAATTGACCAGCTTCCAAAACCAGCTCATTAAATTCAATGTCGGATAACTTTATGGAGTAAAGTAAAAACCTGATCTCTTTTATGTGAACATGACCGTCAACTTCTGAGAGCTTATAAAGAATTACAAAAGTTCTGATTTTCTCAGCATGAGTACAATGATTAATTAACTCAATACCCTTATAGAAAATTTCTCTCTCCTTTAAGCTTTGGATTTTATTAGCAAACTCATTGAAGATGGTATCAGGTATTCCTTCGTGTTCTTTAATTCTGAGAAGAGCAGCTTTTTCATTTTCATCAATAACACCGTCAGCACTAATAAGAAGGTGCACCAGATAAAGCAATCCAAATTGATAATTAGTATTCATGTAATCGAGAAGGGTCTTGGTATTAAATATAAGTTGCTTAAATAATTTCTTTTTAAAAAATAATCTCTCCTCAAGACATGATCTGAAAAACAATAAAAGAAGACAAATACGCCAATGATGTCATGTATATGAATTGAATAGCCGGCCATTTCCAACCTTTTGTTTCACGATAAACAACGGCAATAGTGCTCATACATTGCATGGCGAATGTATAAAACAGCAAAAGTGAAAATCCAGCCGCGGGTGTGAATCGAGGTCCGCCGGTATCAGGATTAATCTCTTGCTTCATTCTGTTCTTTATTGTTGTCTGACCTTCCGCAGCAGACTCATCAACTTTGCCAATACTGTAAATGGTGGCCATTGTTCCAACAAAAACTTCGCGCGCTGCAAATGAAGTAATTAATGCAATGCCGATTTTCCAGTCGTAGCCAAGTGGTTTGATTGCGGGCTCAATACTCTTTCCTATAATTCCGGCATATGAATGTTCAAGCTTGTATGAAGCAATTCTATCTTCAAGACCTTGTTCTGTCAAGCGCAGGTTTTGTGATTCAGCTAATACGTTTTCGCGAGCCTTACTAATGTTGTCGCCGGGGCCATAGCTTGCGAGCACCCAGAGAATAACGGATATAGCCATGATTACTTTTCCGGCTTCAAACACAAATGATTTTGTTTTCTCAACAATGGTGAGCCCTACGTTAGACCATTTTGGCCAGCGATAGGTTGGCAATTCCATAATGAGATAACTGCGTTCTTTAACTTTAATAATTTGCGCCATAATCCATGCAGAACCAATGGCTGCAAAAAAACCCAACAAGTACAAACCCATCAGGGCTAATCCTTGCAAATTAAAAAACCAAAATGCTTTTTGATCAGGAACTATAAGTCCAATGAGTATGGCAAATACCGGAAGCCTTGCCGAACAGCTCATCAGTGGTGTTACGAAAATAGTTATTGTTCTTTCCTTCCAGTTGTCAATAGTGCGAGTAGCCATGATAGCAGGAATAGCGCATGCCACACCCGACATTAAAGGCACAACGCTTTTACCATTCAATCCAAACTTGCGCATGATTTTGTCCATTAGAAAAACAACACGCGCCATATAGCCTGTCTCTTCTAAAATAGAAATGAAAGCAAACAGAATGGCAATCTGCGGAATGAAAATCATAATGCCTCCAATACCTGGTATAATACCTTCGGTGACAAGATTGGAAAGCGGTCCTTCAGGTAAGATCTTATTCAGGTACTGGCTTACATTAGCAAACAAACCATCGATGAGATCCATCGGTGTTTGTGCCCAGGCAAAAATAGATTGGAATATGAAAAAGAGAATACCCAGAAAGATCAGATAACCCCAAACTTTATGAGTAAGAATAAGATCTAACTTTTGCGAGTTTTTCTTCCATCCCAGGTCAGCTGTTTTCAGTGTAACTTCATTTAGCAGATCCTGAATAAAGGTATACCGTTGTATGGTTTCTGCACCTTGAAATTTTCCTGGAAAGAACCCGTGCTTATTTCTAAGATTATCAATTTTTTCCTGATCCTCTTTCGATAGGAAATGAAGTGTTTGAGGTTGCTCCAGAAAAAGATAAGCACCGTAATCGCTGATCACATTGAAGTGAGTGCGTAGTTCCTTGATAGCCACATGAGCATCACTCCATATTTTGAAAATATTTTTTGATGGAGATGTCGATGTTTGTTCAATGCACTTCTTGAGCTCAATCAATCCAACGCCTTGCCTGGCATTGATGGGCACAACGGGTACACCAAGCTGTTTAGACAGAGCATTAAAATCGTAACTGATGCCAGCTTTTACAGCAAGGTCCATCATATTCAACGCCAAAATAACAGGAAGACCCAGATCAATGATTTGTGTGACGAGAAGTAAATTTCTCTTCAGGTTTGTAGCGTCAGCAATGACAACAATTTTATCAGGGTATTCAGAAGCGTTTTTATTGAGTAAAATTTCAGAAACAATACTCTCGTCCAGACTACGAGGATAAATACTATAGATACCAGGAAGGTCTATTATTTCAGCATCGTGACCCGGTGACAACTGGCAGTACCCAGAACGCTTATCAACCGTTACGCCAGGGAAGTTTCCTATTTTTTGATTTAGACCCGTTAAGAAATTAAACAAGGAAGATTTTCCGGAATTCGGATTTCCGATCAATGCTATCTTCTGCCTTTTCGCCTGAGTCATTAATTCACAATTGAAATAGTATCAGCTTCCTCAAGACGAAGCGATAATTCATATCCTGAAACACTTATACAGATAGGGTCACCAAAGGGGGCAGTGAAGTTAAATCTAACAGGAGAGCCCGGTAAGCAGCCCATTTCCATTAATTTTACAGAAAGATGGTCGTCTGAAAACCCCAGAATTATGCCAACATCACCCGGACGCATGTGAGCCACTGTTTTTGCTCCTCCAGCCATACATCTTTTAATTTAGATTAATTTTAAACAAGGCAAATATATGGGCAGTTCCATCCAGAAACAATGATTTGTATCATTAGTATAACTGAAAAATAGGATTTAGCCGTTAAATGTTATTACGATGAAAAAACGTGTTCCAAAAAAAGAAAAGCCAAAAGAGAGTGAGAAACAGCAGCCTTCAAAAGAAAATGAAGAGCAGGAAAAACCATTTGATTTTGGCGGCCTTCCACAACGCGATCTGAAAAAGAATCTGGGCTGTGGATAAGCTTTTAAATACTCTCTGCTACAAACACTCGCTTCACCCGGTCGCTAGTGTTAGTAAGAATTTCATAAGCTATAGTATTGATCTTTGCCGCCACTTCTTGAATCGGTAAGCCCTTGCCAAAAATAATTACTTCATCTCCCTCTTTGGCGTCGATGCCTGTGATATCGATCATAGTCATGTCCATACAAACATTACCTATTACTTTGGCTCGCTGACCATTTATAAGCACTTCACCAATGCCACGACTAAAGGCACGGTTATAGCCATCGGCATACCCAATGGCAATGGTAGCGATAGTGGTGGATTTATCAGCTTTGCCTCGGCGGCCATAACCAATTGTTTCGCCTGGTGTTATAGTTTTGATTTGTGAAATTATGCTCTTCAGCGTAGCAACAGGTTTAAGTTCGTTAAACCCATTAGAGGTTGGGTCTACACCATACAGTCCAATGCCCAAACGAACCATATCAAATTGATACTGAGATAAGCGCAAAATGCCAGGCGAATTTAAAACGTGATACAAAGGCTTATATCCTAAGCGTAAAGACAATGTGTCAGCAAAATTTTTAAAGTGTTCGGCTTGATGCTTTGAAAAGTCATCGTGAACAGCATCATCAGCACCTGCAAGGTGACTAAAAATTGAAGCTACCTGTAACTGAGGATTTGCGAGCAATATGCTTATAAGTTTGTCAGCATCATTTTCTTCAAAACCTAGACGATGCATGCCAGTGTCTACCTTGATATGAATTTTACAAGGCTTGTTGTTAAGTGATTTTAACAACGAATCTAAAATTTTGAAGCTGTAAATTTCAGGTTCAAGATTATAAAGCTGAATAGATGCAAAGCTTTCTTCCGAAGGGTTCATCACCATGATAGGAAGAGCAATGTTATTTTTTCGAAGTTCAATACCTTCATCAGCATAGGCGACACCTAAGTAATCAATGTTATGATATTGCAACAGGCTGGCTACTTCGCTGCTGCCACTACCATAAGCAAAAGCTTTGACCATAGCCATTACTTTTGTTTTATGAGCCAATCTCGATTTAAAATAATTGAGATTATGAACCATGGCATCAAGATCAATTTCAACAACAGTGCCATGAACTTTACGCTGAAGCTGAGCTACTATTTTTTCAAATTGAAATGCTCGTGCACCTTTGATTAGAATAATTTCTTCCTGTAATTTTTCAATGTTAAAATTCTGAAGAAACTCATCCGTTGAATTAAAGTATTCACCACTTACTTCAATAAAATGTTTGTATTTGACAAGTGACGAGCCTATACCAATAAAGTGTTGAAGATTACTGCTGTTGACAAGCATCGCAATCTTCTTTACTAATTTCTCTTCTGCTAAGCCTGATTGTTGAATATCAGATAAGATCAGTCGCTTGTTTTTTTTGTGTTTTTGATTTGTAAGAAAGTCAAGGCTTATCTGTAAACCGCCCAGGTCATTGTTATAAGTATCGTCAATTAAATAACATTGATTGATACCTTCCTTCAACTCCAGACGCATAGGTATTGCCTGTAAAAAATTAATACGTTCTTGAATTTGTTGTTGATTGAAGTTGAGATGAATCAATAAAGCAACGCAATGAAAGGTATTCTCAATAGAGGCGCTATCACGAAAGGCAAGTGTTAACTCAAATTGTTGTTCTTTATATTTCAACGAGTAAACAGTTCCATGCTGAAGTTTAATTTTTATAGATGGCTCACCCGTAAATCCCCATGAAAGTGTGGGTATATTAGTTTGCGCAATTTGATTATGAATGGCAAGATGATCAACACAATAAATCAGTTTCGCTACATCCTTAAATAGCATTAGCTTTTCCTGGATCTTACTTTTTTCATTCTGAAAACCTTCATCGTGAGCAGAACCAATGTTTGTAAAAATTCCAAGTGTAGGATTGATGATACGCTGCAGGTTTTCCATTTCACCTTCTTTTGAAATGCCCGCTTCAAATATTCCCAGTTGATGATAAGGTTGCATCTGCCACACAGAGAGAGGAACACCCACTTGTGAATTATAGCT
>DATJHZ010000265.1:0-5171 GCA_035493595.1 Cyclobacteriaceae bacterium
GCAATCTAAATTTACATTAGGGATTATTTACATCGAAAAATTTAACCATGCTCCTAAGATCAAAAGAAACTGTCTCTAGTTGTTGATTATTGTCAGAAATGGTGAAAATAACATCGTTGAAATCATAATCGCTTCCGCTGTTGAGTGCCTTATCTTCAAACGCCATTACAATATCTCCACAAGTTCCTTCTTTGAAAAGAATGTGTTGTTGCAGATGATCTAAATTAAAATCATAGTCGGTGTATTGAGTGATCTTATCAAAATTAACAAAGCCATCTTCCCACCCACGAACAACTAGGAAAAAGCCTATAACAGTACCTTTTGCGAATTTGCCAGTTCCAACTTGCAGCAAATCACCTTTTGTGAGAACCGCTTTAGAGACATGTGGAAAAAGAATATGTAGTTTTAGATTTGATTTTTTTCCAGGTCCGGCAGCGTTGTCATAGGTGTAATAACCCAGGCTGTTTTCGAAACCAGCGCCTTCTGATATAAACGTTACATAGGCTTCACTTTCCTGAGTGATCAGAATCTCTTTTTGTGTGGTATCAGCAAACAGCATCGGATATTTGCTTTGGTTGTCTACATGTTCATAAAACATATCCATAATGCTCTTATATAACGTTGTACATGGTTTTGATGGTACTATAGCAGCCGGTACTTCATCGTACGGGTTTTTTCCGATTTTTTCAACACCATTTTGGCTACACCCAAAGAGGAGAGCGAAGAGCGTGACAATTATACTTTTTGGTTTCATGGAATTAGCATTAGAGATTACTATATGTGCAATAAAAAGTTGTGCCATACTAAGTAGCTTCAGTACCATGGACGCACATCTTCCTGGAGGGTAAGTTGGTGACGTATTTAGAGAGCAGTAAATACCATTATTGTCGATTAAAAAGGGCAATATTTTACCGATGAAGTAGTATACCGAGGTGCATTTGACTTCCGGCTACCAAGATAGGATTGTCTTTTTTTTTGAATTTGATTGAAAATCATGTGGATGAGCCACATCATTATGTACTTTATATTCTACACTTAATTTACCGATGATGAATATTGAATGCTCATTTTGAGCATGAAGGTATTTACGATGTTTAATTTAAAAAATTCATTGAATTTTTTTCGGCAGCACAACAGATAGTGACTACGTGTAGGTGGTGATTAGAAAGTTTATTTAGATAACAAATCCTCATTCAGACTTCAAACTATTCACCGGATTCATTAATGCAGCCTTAATTGCCTGGTAGCTTACAGTAAATAATGTAATGCCTAACGCGCCAGCGCCTGCCAGAATAAAAACCCACCATGATATTTCGGTATGATATTCAAAGTTATTGAGCCAATGACTAAGAAAGTAATGCGCTACAGGTGCAGCGATCAGGCAGGAGATCATAACTAACACAATAAAATCTTTAGACAACATTTTACACAAGCTTGCAACAGAAGCGCCGAGTACTTTGCGTATACCAATTTCTTTGGTGCGTTGCTCGGCTACAAATGATGCAAGCCCGAATAGGCCCAGACAGCTAATGAGAATAGCAAGGACTGCGAAAACAGATGCTAATTTTCCGATACGTTCTTCTGCAGCAAATTTTTTGGCATACTCTGCATCAGCAAATTTATATTCAAAAGGCGCTGACGGTATATTGTTTTTGAAAACAGATTCAATTGTGGCAAGGGATTCGTTCACACTCTTTTCAGGATTGAGCTTCAGGTTTATCCAGCCTACATTTTTATAGTTTATTAGATAGATAGTTTGTTTTACAGGAGCATAGGGAGATTGCATAATTATATCATCTACTACACCTATCACATGTAACTTTTTGTTGCTGCCCCACAATTCATTGTTGTTCCATGTTATCTCCAAGTCCACCGGGTCTTTGGTGTTGATAAACTTAGCTGCTGTTTCATTTAAAATGATGGCAGTAGAATCAGTTGAAAATTCTCTTGAGAAATCTCTGCCTGCGTTGAGTTTCCAGTTTACTGTTTTTCCATATTCATGTGTTACGCGAATAACAGCAAAGTCAGTTTGCAGATCAGGGTTTTTGCCTGGCCATTCAAACCCGCTGTTGGTATGCCACAAATCTGAAACGGGACTTGATGATTCTGACATTTCAGTTACGGCTCCTGAGTTTTTCAATTCATTTCGAAGCACATCAAACTTGCCAAAGAAATCCTGCGATTTCATTTGGATCATCACTAAACCATTTTGATCATAGCCAACAGGTCTTTCTTTCGAAAATTGAATTTGCTTGTAAACTATCACAGTGCCAATAATCAATGTAACGGAAACTGTAAATTGTATTACTACCAACACTTTTCTAGGCGCGGTAGCAAACCGATCTGTTTTAAAAACACCTTTTAATACACTAACCGGACGAAATGAAGAAAGATAAAACGCAGGGTAAGAACCCGCTACTAAACTTGTAATAAAAATGAAGGCAACTGACGCTAACCAGAAAAATGGATTTGTCCAATTAATTATTATTCTCTTACCGGCAAGATCGTTGAACATGGGTAACAACAATATCACGATCATCACAGCTAACATAAATGCTATGATCACTACACAAAATGATTCAATAAGAAACTGACTTATAAGTTGACTTCTCACGGAACCTATCGTCATGCGTATGCCAACCTCTTTTGCGCGCTTCTCTGATCGTGCTGTGCTTAGATTCATAAAGTTGATACACGCTAGCAACAATACAAAAACACCAATGATGCCGAAGAGCCAAACAGATTGTATTCTGCCACCCACATTTATTCCGTCTTTCCATTCTGATTGCAGATGCCAGTCAGACATGGGATGTAAAAAAATCTCCGGCTCAAACTGGCGTTGATCTTTTGCCTGATCAGCTTTTATATTTTTAATTTTCTCAGAGACGGCGTGCACGTCTGCAGTGGGATTGAGCTGAGCATAAAGATGAAACAAATTAGTACCCCATTGATCAATTGCTTTTTTATTCCATTCTGTTGTATTCAGCAATTCCCAACTGGCCATAAAATCGAGATTTTTAAACGATGTACTGTAAGGAAGATCTTCATAGACACCTGTTACTTTTACATCAAAATTATTTGCAATACTAATGGACTTGTTCAAAGGGTCCTCCGTTCCAAAAAGTGCTTTGGCTGTTGACTCCGAAAGCATGATAGATGTTGGATCGTTTAAACCATTGCGTGTGCCTTTGATCATTTTTAATGAGAGCATCTCCGGAAAATCTTTCTGAAAAAAATTTCCAGATTTAGATATAGAACGATCACCTGTGCTGAGAATATTTTCACCCGTCCATGTGCACATGGATAGATATTTAAAATCGCTGCTATACTTGTTGCGCAAGACAAATTCTAATGGCCTCGGTATTTCAGCACCTGTTGATCTGATGCCATTCAATGTTTGATGTTGCATTACCTGCACCAGCGTGCCATAATTTTCATGATACGTATCGAATGTGAGTTCATCATAAACCCAAAGGCCTACGAGCATAGCCATAGCCATACCTATGGCAAGTCCGCCAATGTTAATGAAGGAGTAACCTTTCTTTCTACTCAGGTTACGAAGGGCGACTTTGAAATAGTTATAGAGCATGTCTTTGTTAATTGATTCAATCTAATAAAACTATCACTAAAAAAATACCCCAACAGGCGTTATCGTAAAACAAGACTCTTTATGTAAACTGCATAAGGCTTATTTCACAATCTTACTATGCGTATTGATAATTCAATATTGAAGAATATAGGTGTCATTATTCTTGTTGCTTGCTTTATAAATTCTATTGCTCAACCTAACGTTGCAAAATCATCACAGCGTGTTACTGATTATGATAAGGCACCAACAATACAATGGACATTCAAAACTCAATTACCTATCTATGCTTCTCCAATCGTATATGATAATGTTGTCTACGTTGGCGGACTCGATAGCTTGTTGCATGCCTTTGATGTTATTACCGGAAAAGAAGTGTGGGAATTTCATACGAAGGGAGAAATCCGTTCGAATGTTTGTATTAATAAAGACAAGATATATCTGAATGGTGGTGATGGTACTCTCTATGCGCTAAATATAAAAACTGGCAAACCTATCTGGACATTCAAAACCAAAGGAGAGCGGAAGTATGACTTCGCAGATTATTTTCACTCAACACCTGTGCTTGAAAATGGAATTCTTTATTTCGGCTCAGGCGATGGTAATCTATATGCGGTGAATGCTGAAACTGGTTTATTGGTTTGGAAGTTCAGCACTCAAAACATAATTCACACTACGCCAGCCATCAGCAACAACACCATTTTTTTTGGATCTTTTGATGGTCATGTGTATGCACTTAATATTAAAACAGGTGAGCAACTTTGGAAGTTTAAAACAGTAGGACATCGCTATTTTCCGATAGGTGAAGTCCAGGGCTCACCATTTGTTTTTAAGGATCTGGTTTTTATTGGTGCGCGAGACTATAATGTTTATGCACTCGACCAGAAAAAAGGATATGCACATTGGAACAAATCATTTGTTCGAGGTTGGGGACTAAATCCTAATGTTCATGATTCTATTTTATACATTGGCTCTGCCGATGAGCGTGTACTGATTGCAGCAGACCCAGAGACAGGCAAAGAATTCTGGAATGTGAAAATGGAGTTTCTGGTTTTCGGTAACAATGCTTACAGTGAACACATGCTATATGTAGGAACAACCATTGGAAAACTTCATGGCATTAATCTAAACTCAGGAGAAAAACGCTGGAGCTTTGAAACGGATTCATACCAGAAGAATCGATCAAAATATTTCAAGCCTGATGATTCGTATCGAGATGATATCTATTCAATCATAAAATCCAATGAACAATTTCTTGATGTTGAATGTGAGCTTGGTGGGATTTTCTCAACACCGTATATCTCTAACACCAACATTATATTCTCTAGTACCAATGGCATGTTGTATTGCCTGAAAAGATAATAATAACCCCTCGACATCGCTTCGCTTGTCACTCCCCCTAATGCTTAGGGTGAGACTGGAGTAGTGGAGGGTTTAAAGTGCGAACTGGACCTGAAGTATTTCCTGCGTGCAAGAAACCTTACTAGTTTCCACTACACCATTCCCCTCCTTATTTTCAAGGAGGGGTGGCCAGAGGCCGGGGTGGTTTAAGCCTTCAACAACTCAATCGCAAACACAGAACCTC
>DATJHZ010000266.1:0-29164 GCA_035493595.1 Cyclobacteriaceae bacterium
CATTAGCCAAACAATTTTGATTATAAGAAAGAAAAAAACACACCCGCACATTGTAAATGCCCGTAGAGACCGAATAATCAACTGCCCTGATTTGTGAGAATAGAAAAAATTCACCTTTCCAACTTTAAAAATTATCCTGAAGCAGATCTTGACGTGTCGGCCAAAATAAATGTTTTGGTGGGGCGCAATGGCAGTGGCAAGACCAATCTGTTGGATGCTATTCACTATTTATCCTTTACCCGAAGTGCTTTTCAGTCATCCGATTTTCAGAATATCCGCCACGGCGAAAATTATTTCTTTATTAAAGGACAGATTTCACTGGACGCCAGATTGCATGAGATAACCTGCGGCGTGCAACAGGGTTTGAAAAAGAATTTCAGAAATGAGAATGCTGAGTATCAGAAAATCAGCGATCACATTGGCAAATATCCTATTGTGTTAATGGCTCCTGATGATGTTGACTTGGTAAAGGAGGGAAGCGAATCTCGTCGCAAGTTTTTTGACAGCATGATTTCACAAATTGATAAGGTGTATCTCGAAAACCTCATTCAATATAATTATGCCTTAAAACAACGAAACAGCTTATTGAAGATGTTTCAGGAAACAGGTAAAACCGATTGGCTGGCGCTGGAAATGTATGATAACACGCTAATCCCGTTAGGAGAAGCTATTCATGCACGCCGTAAAGAGTTTGTGACAGAGTTTATACCCACCTTCAGAAGGTTCTATAACTTTTTGGTTGATGAATGCGAAATAACAAACCTTAATTACCTATCGGGATTGACTTAGACCCGGTTTGCTGATGGTCTGTTAAAAAGCAGAAATAAAGACATCGCGCTGCTGCGAACCAGTTTTGGGATCCATCGTGATGATTTTGAATTCACTTTGGGTAATGGCGATTTGAAGCGGTTGGGCTCGCAGGGTCAACAGAAATCTTTTGTTATTGCCCTTAAGATGGCGCAGGCCGAAGTAATTCGCAATCATAAAGGCTTTAATCCCGTGCTGCTTCTTGACGATATTTTTGATAAATTAGATGACCATCGCATTACCAGGCTGTTGGAGCTAATTAAAAATGACGCATCGCAGCTGTTCATAAGTGATGCCCGGCCAGACCGCACTCAAGGTCTTTTAAAACAGATTAAAGTGGAGGCCTCTGTTTTTGTAGTGGAAAATGGTAACATTACGCGCCATGTATAAGAGAAAAGACAGATCGAACGAAATTCAGCCGCTGGGTGACGCGATTCGTGAACTATTGAACTCTTATAAGCTCACCACTAAATATGATGAGGCTACACTAATTGATTCTTGGGAGCGATTGGTAGGAAAACCCATTGCCAGGCGAACCAAAAAAGTCTATATCAGAAATAAGGTGCTTTTTGTTGAATTTGATTCTCCATCCATGAAGCACGACTTCTCTCTTCACAAAACACAAGTGCTCGGTCTTTTCAAAAAAGAATTTGGAGCTGATATCATTACTGAAATAATTATAATGTAGTAGTGCATTTTTAGCCTAACACGTGTTTATTCAGCGTTTTTCTATTGCTAAATTATTTCCACGGGTTTTCCCGGATTGAAATATAATGAGCAGAATTTTACAAATAGTTGCGAATAATGACTCATTACGTACGTAATTATACATACCGCTCATACCGAAATCCGGTCAAAAAATGCGTTTTGGCATTTTTACATTGAAAAATATCGTTACCAATGTATTGAACCTGTAAAAATCTTACGTCAGAAAGTAACACTTCTTTATTGGACTTCCGGTGGAGCATTGCCACTATACCTTTGTATCAACAAAACACAACAAAGCAACCAAAAAAGAAATATGAAAAAGATAAGCACACTTCTGACTGCCATAGCACTTGTTGTATGTAGTCATTCTTTCGCACAAGATAGACCTATGCATGAGATCTATTCTATGATGATGTTCAACTTCACGCGCTATGTACAATGGCCGTCAGCTTCAGGCAATGAATTCGTGATTGGTGTAGTAGGGAACAAAGAAGTTTATAACACATTAACAACGTGGTATGCAGGCAAGCCTAAAGGCTCACAGACTTTTGTTATCAAGTTATTCAAATCTGCGGCAGAAGTAACAGATTGCGCTGTTGTATTTATTGATAAGTCAAAGAGTGGTGAATTTGATACCATCAAAGAAAAAGTAAAAGGTAAAGGTACGTTGATCGTTACAGATCGTGATGGTCTTGGCGCAAGAGGTAGCAGCATCAACTTTACTACTGTTGACAATAAATTAAAATTTGAACTTAACCAGAAAGCGATTGAAGCCTCAAACCTTAAGGTTGCCGGCGCACTCTCTTCTATGGCGATATTGATATAAGGGATTAGAAAACATGGGTTGTTTGAAAAGCCTCGGAGGAAACTCTGGGGTTTTTTTTTGAAATTTATTCTCGGTTACTCTTCATACAATTTGTAATACTCCTTGGCCATTCTTGCTGACTCAAAATGAGGCAGAACATCTTTCATACTCTGCTTCACAATCTTCATCCACTTTGTTTGATTCTCATAATACATGGGAATGATGTCATTCTCCAATATATCTAACAAGCTTTCAGATTCAATCGTGTCTTTCTCCTCTTGTGGTAATGAATCTTTAGCCGTATCAATAATGTAACAGTTCTTGCCTTGCTTTGAAAACTCAGGCACCCAACCATCGGGTATCGAAACATTAACAGATCCATTCATGGCCGCAGTCATACCAGATGTACCTGAAGCTTCATGATATAATCGTGGATTATTAAGCCAGATATCGGAGCCCTTTTTTAAATGGCCTGAGAGCCAAAGCTCATAGCCCGTAACAACTGTGCAGTTCGGTAAGTCTTTTGTTTTCCAAAAAATCTCATTGAATAAATTGATGGCTTCAAAATCTTCAGGATAAGGTTTGCCCGCCCAGATAACTTGAACCGGATAATCTTTGTTTTGTGCTATGGATAAAAAGCGTTCGTAATTTTTAAGCAACAGGTTGGCGCGCTTGTATGTTGCAAAGCGTCTGGCCCACACAATGGTGAGTACATTCTCATCAAACAATTTACCTGTTTGATTAGCCACTACGCGGAAGAGTTTTTGTTTTAATTCTTTCTTACGTTTTATCAAGGCCTTGTCATCGCCTTTATCAAAAGCCTTATCTAAAACAGGATCACTCCAGTAAGCTTTATTTTGAGCATTGGTAATAGCCGTAATTTCACAGATACCCTTATAAGGTTTCCACATTTTACGTGCTACTTCTCCGTGCAATTGTGAAACGGCATTAGCTTTCTTAGCAATGCGTAACGCAGTTAGTGTATAGTTTAATACGCCATGTTCAGGATGGACATATTCATTTACCTGTTGAGGTGTAAGACCACAGAAAAAACTCATGCTGTTAAGTAGTGGCATGCTGTGCTCTTCATTACCTGCCTTCTCTGGTGTATGTGTAGTAAAGACAACACGTCTGCGTACATCCTGAAGATTTTTGTATTTATCCAACAAATAAAAACACAATGGAAGTGCGTGACCTTCATTCATGTGATAGATGTCAGTTTCACGACCGAGTATATCCAGCAGTTTAGCACCACCTATGCCAAGCAAAATAGATTGTGCGATACGTGTTGTTTCATTAGGATCATACAATCTGTGACTGATTGTTTGCGCGAGATAATCATTCTCAGGAATGTCAGTGCTGAGTAAAAATACAGGAGCACTATTAAATACATTAGGCTTAAGCAAAAATGCTTTTACATACACGCGTGTATTGTGAATGGTGATCGGAAAAAGAATTTTGGTATCGGTTAAGAAAGTATAATCTTTATCACGAAAGCTCACCTTCAGCGTTTGATCCTGATTACGTTCCTGATCGTAATAGCCTTTCTTCCAGAGTATGCCAATGCCGATCATATTTTGTTTTAACTCATAAGCACTGCGCATGTGTGAACCTGCCAGAAAACCAAGACCACCACTATAAATTTTTAAGGGCTGATCGATGGCAAACTCCATAGAGAAATAAGCTACCGGTTTGCTGAATTTTTTGTCGAATGCGTAAGGGAACAAGTCGGCCGTGCTGATCATAGAAAGCTTAGGTTATAGGTTAGCAGCAGAGGGTCGTGACCTCAATGTAATGAAAGAGTTGGATTTTGGTAAGAGTGTGGCGATTATTTGTTCGATAAAAGACACCACAAACGTTTATTATTCTATTCTCTACGTTTCAAACCCAAGGCATTTTGAGAGAGCCGGTAAAGCGCTATCCACCCTTCTTCTTATGAATGTAGCATTTGATTGTAAGGAAAGTTACTCTAACCAGGAAGAAAAATAGAGTAAGTTTATACTACTATGAATATCTCAGATCGTCAAATTAAAATAGGATTTTCACTTCTTCTAATAGTGTTAGTGTTAGTCTTGGTACTGGGAATTGTTATCAACGAATTACCATTTCTGATTACGATAACAAACCTGGTGTTGAGTGGTTCAATTATTTTTTATTGGCTGCTAAGACAAATTCGAAAGAAGGTACATTATTTTGAGGTAAGAGAGAGGGTTGTATTCTGTTTAGAAGCATTTGTTGGTTTATCTGCAATTTATTTCATGTACACCCATTACAAAGATCAATGGATGTTTGTTACCCAATCTATTATTTTCGGAATTCATGCCATTGCCATACTTCTCTTCCTGATTTTTATCTGGACATTTAAGATGAAAAGACTTTTTTGATGTTTAAGGAATTATTTGAAGTCATCTTCATCAACAACTGATTTTATGTATCCCTTTTTATCAGCAAGCTGTATTCATTTAAGTTTGTTGTAGCTAATAAGTTCAGAAGTTCTTGTAGAGTAATAATAGCTTCCGTTATCGGGATCTGGTGTGAAAGGTTTTTGTAACGCAAGTGTATAGTCATGACCATTTGTTAGTGCCTGCAAAACACAAAGTATGGTGCAATACCCCTTCACCCAAACGGCGGGTGATTTTGTGCCATCATCATTGTTGATATAAACTGTTGTAAAAGACCATGTGAATTTTTCCATGGGGATATCAATGTTTGTTAACTCTTCTATTATCTGCGACTGTTGCTTCAGCCATTGCAGTTGAGCTTCAACAGAAGTTAAAGAGGGAATTGAATCGCTTGTTACGGGTATAACCCACTTCACCGGAACTTCAAAGGTGTAATGGTATGTGTCACCAATCCAGCGAGGTGTAGTTGTTTGAAGGGCATGATGCCAATCAACAGATGCGGTTGGATATTTATCATGAAACTCATTGCTGATTACGTTCTCGGATGGCCTTTCACCCATAGCATAACAGGTGAACCAACTATTTGCCAAATAGTGTTCAGTTTGAACAACATTATTTGTTTGAGCAGACGCATAATATTCGAATAATTTTGATGCTCTTACCAGCGGTTGATGTTCCTCACTTCTAAAAGCCTTCGCCAGGATATTTACAAGAGCTTCATTATTACCAACACCACAGCCATGCAAAAATATTTCGGTTTTCTCGTCAATAGTGTTTTTTGACATTGGGCAGAAGTCGTTGCTATTAATGTATTCTTCAATACGCTTTGGTGTACTTCTCTTTGCGCCGGGTGCAACCTTAACACTTAAACCAGTCCATTGATTGCCATGTGAGACCAGATTGATCCTACCCCATGGTAAGCCATTCGTTGGTGCATTAACTTCCAGGTAATCTCTCACTTCTGTAAGAGATCTGAATGTTGTAATGAGATAATTGGTTTTGCCTTCTGCATTGTTTGTATAGTATGCTGTTGCTTCCTTATAGTAACGATTGTCTTCTTCCTTATCATCTCCCAGAATAAATGTTATGCTCTTGCGTTCTTCTATGCAAGGTTCATTTAACCTATCTTTATTTTCTACGGGTAAGGTAAAAGAAAATAAACGATCAATCATGAGTGCCTCCTGATAGCAGCATATAACACCTACCATTATTCCTATTAAGATTATTACAACAGAGCGTTTCATCATTTTCTATTTACAGGTGAATTCATTGTTAGAAAAAAATCCCCCCTCCTTTCGGAGAGGAGACGAGAGGGTAATCAAAATTCTATTTTATATTTCCACACCAGCATGATTTTGTATTTGGTGTACAATTGTTTCTTTATCAGTTTGGAAATAGCATCCTTTTCTTCACTTGTTAAATTTTTTCCTTTGATGGAAGTTATCGCCACACTACCATCCATACCAACAGTTACCTCAATAGATTCCAGTGTGATGTTATTTTTGATGAGGTACTTGTTAACTTCGGGCATTAAATTCTTTTCTATAGAAGTTTCAATTTTGTGCTTTGTTGTGTTATCGAAATCTGTTGGAAGATTAATTTTTTTATGGAGTGAGAATACTACTTCATCACCATCAATTTCCATATCAAAACCGACGGCTGAGTTTTCAACACCTTCTGGTAATGGCAAAGGTTGTTTTACCGTAGTGAGTGTTTTTTCATTGTTTACAGCCTTTTCTTCAATGGCAACAAACGAGGTATACGCTGTCATCAGATTGTATTTCAGTCCGAGTGCAGTCACTTCTTTCTGATCGTCACTTCCATAACCCAGGTTTTTATAATCATCACGCAACTGAATTCTTTTACGTGCCCAGAGATAGCGGAGAGCCTGGTGCTTCTTATCTGGTTTTACTTCGCTTAGTTGAAACGTCTTCTTGAATTTCTTTTTGCCTGCATAACCTTCCAGTGTAATGCTGCCTTTTGCAGCGCCACGATATTTTCCATAGATAATAACAGGTCTTTCCGCTAATACATCGGGTACGGATACTGGTTCAACATCATAAGCTTCAAAACCTGAAAACGTTTTTTTCACTTGAGTTAATACAGGGTTGTTGATGTATTTGCGGAATCGCTCTGCTTCTTTATCGGCACCTTCAGGACCAAGTACTATGAATGGTTCACTCATGCCAACATGTGCCATGCCTTCTATAATGTAGCGGTTAACTCCTGAGCCAATGCCGAACGCAAAGGTATTTGCTTCATCAGCTTTGTTTCTTATGATATCAAAAACTTCTTTCTCAACATTTACATAACCGTCCGTTACCACTACATACGATCTTGATAAACCTTCATCTTGGCGAGGGAATGTCATAGCCTTATGCATTGCAGCCAGAAGATTAGTTCCACCACCACCCTGCGACTGATCAAGAAAAGTATTGGCCTTGGTAACATTTTCTTGCAATGCGGGTAGTGATTTATCAGCGAGCCAGTATGCACCACTTTCAAATAGCAACACGTTGAATCTGTCTGTTGGTTTGAGGTTGACAATAAGATTACGCAATAATGTTTTAGTGGTGTTAATAGGGAAGCCATGCATAGAACCTGACACATCTACAATAAAAATATATTCGCGTGGAGGTATCTCTTCTTTAATGATTCGTTTAGGTGGCTGTACCATCAGCAGGAAAAAGTTTTCATCTCCATGCTCGTAAAGCATTAATCCTGATTCAATAGCATTGCCTGCCAGTTTATAGTCAAGTACAAAGTCGCGATTGCCTGCATTCTTTTCTTCTGGTAACAGCGCGACTTCTGCCGTACTGGTTGATGGATATTGTGTTGATATTTTGTGTGTTGTTGATGCGATAGATTGAATAGGCATGCCCATAGAGAGATGAACATCAATATCAAAAGCATAGGTCGGTAAAATGCCTTTCTTTGTATAGGGTATACTTGCCAGTGATGCAGTAGCGTTTTCGAGATGTTCACCAGAATATCGAGGGCCAACAACGGTGGGGTAGATGAATTTATACGTACCTTCTTCGGGAATAAGAAGTTCGGTATACTTAAGAATTACTTTCACTACATCACCAGGCATGATGTTGGCAACGTTCATCTGAAATAAATTAGGTCGTTGCTGTTCAAGTAACGAAGTTCTTTTGCCTTCAGCTTTGGCCTGGTTGTATTGCTCGCGCGCTTTTTGTTTCTCTTCGATTCTGGCAATGATTTTACGATCGCCAACTTTCATTTCCATGGCATAAATTGCTGCCTGGCTCGAAGCCGGAAACATGTAGATAGCTTCAAGGGGCGAGGTTCCTTCATTTTTATATTCCTGCGTAATGATAACATCGGCCATAACACCAGTGATGTTCACATCGGCATGTGTGCTTTTGAGGGGTAAGGGATCTGCACCATTAGATGAAGATGTTACATAAAAATAGGGTGATTCAGATTTGTCGCCCGAATTTTCCTGAGCTGCTGCCTTTAATGCAAAAAGCATTAAAATGGTTACTAATAATCTCCGCATGGGAGAGTTGACGAGTTTGAGTTTAGTTGTTTTCATAAGTGCCTCCTATATTTTTTATTAAAAGTAGTGGAGGCATAAGAGGTGGTTTCTGGTAAAACCACAAGTGTAGTGCATTACTTCACAAGTGTAATGCTGGGGAAATAAGTGTATTGGGAAAAATGCATTTTTGCTGAAAACCAGCTGATCAAGTCAGGCCGAGGCTACTAGCCGCCAATAATATCCAGCAGCAGATTGCGTTTTCGGAACGAAACAGGAACTTCTGATTTGTCAATCATAATGGCATAGCCGCCGTCCTTTTTGATATATTCTTTCAGGTAGTTGAAATTAATGAGGTGTGAGTGGTGCACGCGGATAAAGGAATGTCCCTCGAGCATCTCCTCAAATTCTTTAAGATTTTTGCTGGCCAGAATTTGTTCCTTGTTTTGCAAATAGAATATGGTGTAGCTGCCCTGTGATTCACAACGGATGATATCGCCGATGGTGACCATGTGAACTTTCTCAAGACTGTGCAAAGCAATGCGCTTATTTGCCGGAGTTTTAGTATCACGCATATTTTCGAGCAACAGATTAATGCTGTCGTTAATGCTTTTGCTTTTCTCATTTTGCTCAAGCTTGGCCACGGCATTCATCAGATCATCAGGATCGATTGGTTTGAGTAGGTAATCAAGTGCACTGAATTTTATCGCCTTGATGCCGTACGAATCTAACGCAGTGGTAAAGATGATCTGAAAATTAATTTCTTTCAGTTGAGAGAGCAAGTCAAATCCGGTGCCGTCGCCCATCTGGATATCCAGAAAAATTACATCAGGTTTTTTTTCGCGGATCGCCTCCATGCCCGTCTTCACACCATCTGCCTGGCCTACCACATTAATCTGAGGACAGTACTCCTTCAGATCATGTGCCAGTGTGATGCGTGAATTTTCTGTATCGTCAATAATGAGGGCGCGAAATGTTTTCATTCGTAATTCAAAATCCGGGATGTAAGGTACAATTTTAGTTTTTGTTGTTGAAATGAAGATTTTGAAAGCGCGCTGAAGATTTATAAGATGCACGAACAACTTACTTATTACGCTTCATAGGGCGATGAAATAATAACCTTTGTACCGGTAGCTATTCCATTCTCCTCAAGATCAACAAACTCAATCCCCGCCTTCACTTTTCTATGCAGCCCATATTGCTCCAGTCGTTTTTGTGTGACTGCTATGCCGGTAGACTTGTGATCGGGTCTGAACTCTTCATTAATCTGTCCGGATTTTTTTCTACCAATACCATTATCTTGCAATGTGCAGATTAGCAATTCATCGTTAATTGAAAAATGAATCGTAATCAACCCCTTTCCTTCCTTCTTCTTCAATCCGTGAATGATAGCGTTTTCTATAAATGGCTGAATCATCATAGGAGGAATCTGAATACCTTCCGGGTCAATTGACTCATCCATGGTAATTGTAAAATCAAATTTGTGATTGATACTGAGCTTCTCTAATTCCAGGAAGTTTTCAAGGATACTGATTTCATTTTGCAATGGAATAAATTCTTCGCGTGCATTTTCAAGAATAAGTCGCATGAGTTTGGCAAACTTGGCCAGATACTTTTTAGCCTGAAACGGATCATTGACTGATATAAAACCTTGAATAGAATTGAGACAATTAAAAATGAAGTGTGGATTCATCTGCAGGCGTGCTGCTTCCTGCTCAAGTTCAAGAATGTTTTTTTCCATTTCCAGTCGTTCCTGAATGATTTTGTTTTTTGCTTTTACGCGCTCAAGCCTGAAGTGGAAAACAAGCCATATCAAACCTATAATAACAGCTACTCCTGTCAATCGTGCCCACCATCTCTCCCATAACGGTGGCTCTATGGTAAATGTGAAAGAAGCGGGTACATCATTCCATATATTGAATTCATTGCATGCTTTTACCTTGAAGGTATATGTACCCGGCGGAAGATTTGAAAATGTAGCTTCGCGGTCTGTAATAGCAGGAGACCATTCTTTACTAAATCCTTCCAATATCCATTTGTACTGAACAGCCTCCGGGTTTCGATGAAGAATACCCACATACGAAAACGTGAGGTTATTTTGATTGTAGGGCAACGTTAGCTGTATGGGAATGGAGTACCAAGCTGAAAGACTATCTGCGTAGTTCGTATTTTCAATGTTATCAAAAAAGAGTTTAAGACCTGTGAGATGAATTTTTGGCGTGATCTTAGATTCTACTTCTTCTCTTGGATTGTACTGCACTAATCCGTTTACCGTGCCAAACCATACACTGCCCTCTTTATCTACACAAGATGAATTTCTGTAAACTTCTAAACCATTAAATCCATTGCTGGCATCAAAATGTCTGATGGTAGGTGAGGTAAAGTATGGGCCGAAGGTTATCATGTCAACTCCTCGCTCAGTACCTGCCCAAAGATTATTAGTATGGTCTAATGTTAATGAGTAAACTGTATTTGATACAAGCCCGTTTGCTTTTGTTAAGCTGATGAAATGATTATCAAAAAAGATGTTGATACCAAGGTCGGTACCAAAGTAAACATGATGAAGAGAGTCAGTAATGATAGAGTGGATGGTATTGCTGTTTAATCCGTCGGCGGTAGTAAATTGTTTTATGGCATGATTAACGCTATCACTTTTTACGCTATCCATAGTAAGATCAACCTTCAGAATGCCACCATCTTCTGTACCAATCCAGATTGTGGATTCATCATTTACAATGGAGGTTGTTTTGTTACTGGCTAATCCGTTTGTGACATTGTAATTCTTGACGATGTAAACAGAATCATCTTCGCGTTGGAGAACAGAGACACCCTGATCTGCAGTAGCTACCCATATACTGTTGTTGCTACCTGTTGTAAAACCAGTAATATTATTGCTAATGAAACCATCATCTTTTGAAAAATGATGTACACTCGATTTTGTAAATGTAAACATGCCTTCATCTTGCGTGCCTACCCATAATGAACTATCGGGTGCATAATAAAAACATTGAACGATAGACGACGTAAAACCTTCTCTTTTGTCCATTAATGTGTATTGATGACCATCAAAAACAGTTGTGCCACCTAATGACGTACCGCAGATAATGTTGCCATTGATGGCTTGAATGATGCTATAAACTTTTTTACCCAGATGATCATTTTCGGGATAATTTATAAATCGTTCGCTATCAAGTTTGCTGAGTCCGTTTGAAGAGCCAAACCACATGTTGCCTTCCGAATCGCGATACATACAGGTTACTGCTACAGTTCCTTGCCCTTCGCTGGTGTTAAGCAATGAGAAATTTTTGCCATTATATTTTTGAACGCCGATAGAGGTGCCTATCCATAGATTGCTCTTACTATCAATCAGCAATGAATTCGCATCGTTACTCCGAAGACCGTCTGCAATAGTGTAGCTCTTGAAATACTTTCCATCGAATTTACTAATCCCGTTGTTGGTTGCTATCCACAATGTTGAATCATGTTGCATAGTGATGGCCCGAATTCCATTGGAAGGCAATCCGTTAGCCATGGTGAAGAATTTTAATTGGTGATTGGTATAGTGAATGAGGCCTTTGGTTGTTCCAATCCAGATCGTTGAGTGTGTATCCTGATAAATACAATTTATAGACTGACCAATAAGTTCTTGTTGAGCAGACGAAAAGGATTGTATTATTTTTCCATTGAAGATATAAAGACCCGAGGCGCGAGTACCCAACCAGAAGTTACCGGAGTCATCTTGCAGAATGGTGGTGACGGTTTGATTGGCGAGAACATTTAGTTTTTGAAAGGAGATACCATCGTAGATGCAAATTCCGGTATCTGTACCTATCCATAATTTTCCGGAACGATCTTCAAAGATGGCATAGATAAAATTGCTTGAGAGCCCGTCTTCCTGATGGTAGTAATAGAACGAGTAACCATCAAACCGTATAAGTCCTGCACCTGCAGTAGCGATCCATACGTTACCCCGTCTGTCTTCACACAAGGCATTTATCTTTGATTCGGGAAGTCCCTGACTAGCTGAAAAATTTTTGATATTGTAGTGCTGTGCGTTAACCTGACAGATGAAAAGTATAAGGACAACAACGAGCAGGGAAAAGGGTTTAATCATGACACGACAACTTGCAGATTTAAATGTACAGTTTAAATGGGCAATTTATCTTAATGAATCAAAAAACTATATACGATGAGGATTATGGTAATTGATTAAATAAAAAAAGAGGCTTCCCAATGACGAGAAGCCTCAAGTAACAACTAACCCTAGTTTTTATTCTTTTTTAGTTATCCATATATGGTCAATAAGATTAGAAGAGAGGCTTCCGTATTTCAGGAAGCCTCATCAACTAACAACTAACTAACCATTATTCAACATCCCACCAAACTCGAGATGTCATTTTATCTGCCTTGCCTATTAATTTCGAAACGGCATCACTATAGTTTACAGGATTTTTTGCAGGCTCACCATTAGGATATGTATATCTTCTTGGTATTGTACCTGCAGTTGCGTTACCAAAGTAATTCACTGGTGTAAGCACAGGGAAATCACTTCTTCTCCAGTTCGCCCATGACTCTAGTTCATCAAGGAAAGTAGCTACCCAATACTGCGTGTTGATTTGATTTAGAGCATCAGCACCGTTATATGGATTGTTATCAACATAGTCATTCGCATCAGCGTCTGAAATACCAGGTGATGCACCTGTTTGAGAAAGCTGCGTCATTGCTGCTACAACGCCCTTACGATAATACACATCTGGAGATGATGCTGAAATCCAACCTCTAAAGGAAGCTTCAGCCAAAAGTAACTGTGTTTCTGAGTTTGTTAAGAAAAATGTTGCTGCAGTTGTTTTAGCAAATGTTGTGCGATTAACAACTGAATACTTATTTACATCACCAGGATAATTAGGAGCTTTCGATATATCCGTTGTTCCACCGGCTAGATCATAACCATTGGGTTGTCCAATTTGAATTGCTGGATCAGAATCTCCCATGTCAGTTGCAACTGTTGGATCTGCTACGACAGTAGCAATGTAAGTAAGCCTTGGATCATCATTGTTCTTCAGATAATTGATAAAGGTCTCGCTAACGCGTGCCGACGTTGGATCGATCAGACCTAATACTGAACCAGTACCATTGGCAATTTGTCCACCTGAACTATTTGGTGATGCATCCTGATGTTTAAGAATTGCATTGTCATCATTGCTTGTAAAAACACCACCATCAACTGCTGTCTTAACCCAGGCTTCGGCTTTGGTAGCATCTACTTTACTTAATCGCATGGCAAGACGCACCATTTCTGAATAGGCGAATTTTTTCCACTTAACAGGATCTCCGGCATAGATCAAATCAGAGCTTCCAATTGTATTAGGTGCGTTAGCATCCAATTTCTCAGCGGCATCCTTAAGTTCTGCCAGCAGATCATCATAGATAGCTTGTTGATCATCATACTTAGGAGTTGTTATCCCTTTGATATAGCCAAGACCCGCTTCTGAATAAGGAATGTTTCCATAGGTATCTGTCATACGCTGGAACATGAACGCTTTAAAAATACGTGCGATCTGATAAAAATTTGATTGCTTAGGATCATCCTTAATATTCTCAACAACAGCAACAATATTTCTAATGCTATTATTGTAGTTAGCATCCCAGTATGATGAGAGATATCCAGCATTAAAAAGATATTTGTCACCTGCCCAATATCCGGTTGTGGAAGAAAGGTGTTGTGTTATACAGCTTCCATAAATCAAGTTAGCTCTCCAATCTTCATATGCATTAGCATCACTGTTACCAGATGTGATTAACTCTGCAGAAGTGAAGACATAATTAAAATTCATATTAGCTCCTGACAATTTTGTCGGATCAATATTCATTTGCTCAAAATTCTTATCGCAAGACGAGACTATCAGAAGTCCAACGACTGCCCCTATAAATTTTAAAAATCTATTTTTCATATTGACTACTTTAATAAGTGAGTGTGTTTAGAATTTCAGATTAAGATTAAATCCAATGCTTCTAGTAATAGGATAACCAGACAACTCAAGACCCTGAGCATTGCTATTAGTTAAATTTGATTCAGGATCTACGTTAGGAACGTGCTTCATCAAAATAGCAAGGTTTCTGGTCACAACGGATAGAGCTACTCCTTTAACAAATCCGTTACCAAGAATGCTCTTAGGTAGAGAATATCCCAGTGATAATGATCTTAGCTTTATGAAGCTTGCATCATATACAAATTCTTCAGCAACATAGTTATTAAGTGTCAGGTTTGAATAATACACCTGTGCATTCACTGACTTCGTGTTTTCTTGTCCACCTTCAGTTACACCTTTTGCAATTACACCTTCTTCACGGCCTTTTAAAGTTTCTTTATGAAGACCATTAGCATAGAGCAGAAGGTTAGTGCTGGAATATATTTTCGCACCAAATTTATAATCGATGAGGAAAGAAAGTCTTATACCCTTATAGGTAAAGGTATTTGTTAATCCTCCTGTAATCTTATAAACTCCTGATCCAAGAGGAACTTGAGTGTCGGTACGCAGTGGCATTCCATCGGCACCAATAATTTTTTGACCACTTGCGTCTCTTTTATAGGCATAACCTACTATCTGTGCAAAACGTTTTCCTTCAACTTGTTGAATGGTAGTTCCATCACCCCATCTTGGATAGCCACCATCAGCAACAAGACTCTTCGAATCTTTAGTAATTGTTAGAATTTTGCTGTCGTTGTTAGCATAGTTAAAGGATACGTCCCATGAAAAATTTTCACGCTTAACAGGTGATCCTGTTAATAAAATTTCAATACCGCGATTTCTTACTTTACCAACGTTGGCAATTAATCCATCAAAGCCAGAGCCAGAGCTCACTGACGCTTTTACAATATCATCAGTTGTTTGCTTATTGTAAACAGCCACGTCAAGTCCAACACGATTTTCAAGGAATTGTAAATTCATGCCGACTTCTGATTCAGCAATTTTAACAGGACCAAGATTTTTGTTTGGAATATCTGTCTGAGTTATATAACCAAGTGTCTGTGAATTGATAGAATATCCCTGCAAACCATATGTTAAAAGATTTCTATAAGGCAAAGTTCCATTAGATGACATTCCATAAGATGCTCTTAACTTTCCAAAACTTATGAATGAAGGTAAATGAAGTGCCTCAGAGAAAACAAAACTTGTACTTGCAGATGGGTAAGTGTAAGTATCTTTATTGATATTCAAAGTACTGAACCAATCTTTTCTAGCTGTAAGAGTTAAGTAGAGCCAATTCTTGTAACCTAAATCAGCGCTAACAAAATTTGAATTCACTCTATAGTGTGTATAGGTATAAGTGAAAGGTCTGGTCGCTACGTTGCTTGTGCTATAAAAATATGGAATTACAAATCCGCCTACGTTGTCAACACCTGCTTTTTGATTGATATTATCTTGTGAGTTAGCACCTATGTTGGCTGAAAGACTAAAGTCTCCAAACTTTTTATTCATACCAATCATTACGTTTCCATTTAGTTCATGGAAATCGGTCTTAAACTGAGTCATTGCTCCGTTAAGATTGTATGAAGTATTTGTTGGTGTTATTGCTGTTTGATCAAAGATGTATCCATCACGTGATACCATACTGCTTACATATAGCCAATCGTTTATATCATACTTTAATTTGAAAGAAGCAGTTAACCGATTGCGACGAGTTTCGTTCTGATATTTATAGGCAACAAAATAAGGATTCTCTGTATAGATATCTGTTCCAGGCAAGAGCTCAGAGCCGTCTGCTTTTACGGCAGGTTTCAACCATCTGATGTCAAAAGAGTTTGATATGAGGTTAGGCACGGCTAATACGTTACCTGGGGAATCAGAAAGGGACGCACGATTTGTTACTTTTTCAAACATATAATTTGCAGTTACTATAGCCTGGAGTTTTTTAGTAACATTCATCGTGGCATTCAGATTAAGACCTTGTTGTGTCATGCTTGAATTTGGTATCGGCATCTTCATGTGCAGATCTGTTATACCAAGTCTGAAGCTTCCAAACTCTCCACTATTGGTTACAGCAATAGAAGATTGATTTGACACACCTGTTCTGAAAAAATTCTTGAAATTGTTTTTCTGTGCAGAATACTTGTATGTGTCGCCTAAAAAATTTACAGCATCTGTGCCATCTAATTTTGGTCCCCAGCTTAACGTTGAAGTGCCTAATGCAGCAGCTTGAGTTGTTGGCTTTATTCCTTGAGTTCCCTGGCCGTATTTATACTGATAATTGTGCTCGTCAACAAAAGAGTTAAAGGTGAGGTTGTTATTAACTTCCAAGCCAATTCCTTTTGATTTTGAACCTGATTTTGTTGTAATAAGGATGGCACCATTGGCACCTCTGTAGCCATAAAGTGCTGATGCTGCTACGCCTTTTAGAACTTGTATTGATTCAATGTTATCCGGACTAATGCTTGAAAGACCATCTCCATAATCTGCACCTCCCCATTGACCAGATGTACCCTGGTTGGTGTTATCGAATGGAATTCCATCGATTACATATAGTGGTTGGTTATTTCCAGTCATGGAGGCATTACCTCTAATGGTAACTCTACTGCTACCAGCGGGACCAGTAGCTAAACCAGAAACACTAACACCAGCTACCTGGCCAGTAAGCGCATTTCCTAAATTGATTTCCCGGGATTGTGTGAAGTTTGAACCATTCACCTCTGTTGTTGAGTAGCCAAGTGAACGTATATTTTTCTCCAAGCCAAGCGCAGTAACTACAACTTCGCCAAGTTGAGTAGCGTCTTCTACCAATGTTACATTGATGGTTGTCTGATCTCCTACCACAATTTCTTGTGAAGTATGACCGATAAATGTAAACACTAATACAGATTGGGAAGAAGGTACAATGAGATGGTAAGCACCATCGGCATCAGAGGTAGTACCTGTGGCAGTTCCCTTTAACAGGATGTTAACACCAGGCATTGCTGAGCCATCTTTGGCCTTCACCGTGCCCGAAATTGTCTTGTCCTGAGCATAGCTGACGAGGCTAATGAGCAGGAGTAAGACCGTGAGTCTTAGTAAGCGTTTTTTCATTTGTTTGTTTGGGTTTTAGGTTAATAATGATTTGAAAAAGTCACTGTCAGCAAAACATTATTCTGGCAAATGACGCTGTCAAGCTATGCGATTTCATTTTTAAAGGCAAGAAAAAAATAAATTATGTGTGCGAACACATTGTGTTTGTTCTCGCACACATATCAATCAAACGTTTGCAATTCTGTAAATTGTAGAATTGACAATTATGCGTTTTTTTAGGCGCGAAGCGAGATTTAAACCAGTGTGTTGGCTGACACAAACGTTACCATCGTATTCAAAATGACAGGCTGAAACTCAGGCTAAAAAATTTTTGAAATCGGGGCTTAAAAGAAGGGCATTTTATGAGTCATGACTTCAAATACACTGTGCCCCGAGTCTTTCAGAATCTCATTGTCAGGTGCGAGATCTGCTTAAAAAAAATACCTCCAGAAGTGAGAAACTGAATCCAACGGTAATCACTATGCTTGTTCTTATTCCTGGATAAAACCTGGTTGCTTTGTTGATTTTGAATGGCAACCGATGTGTATCGTACACAGAATTTTATTCTGAAAGTCGTAAAAGACCTGCGGGTCTATTTTCTCATACAAATCAAATTGATCAGAGAAAAGACAGCCTTTTTGTTTTGTGTGTAATGTGTTAAATTCACTTTTTGTTTAAATATCGCTATCGGTCTTTGGCTTTCAGAAGCCTTAAAAACAAGCTGCGGAGACCCTTTTAAACTAATTCCTATTTAAATTTTGGCCAGTGTATTGTAAAATGTGTACGAACACAATACATTTGTGTACGAACACAATAATTCACCAAACGTTTGCACCGTTTTTTACTTATAAGAAAAAATCGTTTTTTTGAATATGCAGAACAGGAAGAACATCACCATAAAAGACATTGCCCGAATGGCCGGTGTGTCTGCTGGCACGGTTGACCGTGTGTTACATAAGCGTGGTCGCGTATCGGATGATGCCTTGCAAAAGGTTAATAAGATTTTAGATGAGATAGATTATAAACCAAATCTTATTGCCCGTACGCTAGGTTCAAACAGAACTTATCGTATTGCTGCTATTATACCTAACCCGGAGCAAGATCCATATTGGGCGCAGTCACGTGCTGGTATACGCCAGGCGGAAGCTGAATGGGCTCACTATAATGTTATCATCGAGCCCTATATTTTTGATCTCTACAATAAAGAATCTCTGAAAGAAGTTGCGGACACGGCGTTCAAAGCAAATCCGGATGGCATTTTAATAGCACCTATTTTCTATCATGAAGCTCTTCCATTCTTTGAGCTTTTTGCAACCAGCCTTATTCCATTTGTTCTTTTTAATACAAACATTCACGAGGTAAAGCCTCTAAGTTTTATAGGTCAGAATCTTTATCAAAGTGGTCGTGTAGGAGCAGAGCTTATGCACATGAGTAAACAAGAGTCAGGCAAGTTAGCGGTTCTTCACATCAATGAAGATCTTGATAACTCTGTTCACTTGTTAGAAAAGGAGCGCGGCTTTCGCGATTTTTTTGCTGAGAAAAATCCTTCTTTCGAAATCATTACACTTAACCTTGAAAATTCAGAAGATCCTTCATTCGAACAGAAGCTCATGGAGATTCTGGTTGATCCAAAACTAAAAGGAATTTTTGTAAGTACTTCTAAAGCTTCTTCTATTGCCGCATCTTTCCTCATCAAAAAAAATAAGCAAGGTTTAGTACTGGTTGGTTATGATATGCTGGAAGAAAATCTGAATCATCTCAGATCAGGCAGCATTGATTTTCTGATCAATCAAAATCCAAAACGTCAGGCATTTCTGGGTATTAATTATCTGGCGGATCATCTTGTGTTTCGAAAGACGGCCCCATCCACAGATTTGTTGCCGTTAGAAGTGATAACAAGAGAGAATCTTCAATCTTATCTGGATTCTGGGATACACTAAGTTATCGCAAGTAATTCTTATAAATTTCTGGCTTAACCATTACTAAGATAAGGTGTAATCCAGCCTCCTGTCGACTGAATTAAATTTTTGGGTTCAAAATTGCTTCCTTATATAATCCCTTACGCTACCTTTGGCGGCGTAAAGAGACTATAGTTAAAGCGACAATTTTGAAGCTACTCGACAAATACATCATTAAACGATTTTTGAGCACATTTTTCTTTGTTGTTCTCATTCTAATCGCTGTCATTGTTGTTATTGATCTTACAGAGAAGACCGATAAATACGTAAAGTTTAATCTGACGGCCTATCAGGTATTGGGTTACTATCTTGATTTTATTCCCTGGATAGCAAACCTGATTTCTCCTATAACAATTTTTATTGCTACGGTATATGTTAGTGCACGTATGGCAGGGCACACAGAAGTTATTGCTATTTTAAGTAGTGGCGTGAGCTTCAGAAGATTCCTGGTTCCTTTCTTCGTAAGTGCTTTTATTGTTGCATCGATAAGTTTTGTTCTGAATGGATGGGTTATACCAAACTCCAACAAGTCGCGTGTTGCGTTTGAGGTTCAATATCTTCGAAGCAAATATTACTATGATAAGCGCAACATTCATATGCAGGTTGCGAAGAATACATATTTCTATATTCAATCGTACAACAACAGTTCTGAAACTGGCTACCATTTTACGCTTGAAAAATTTGATGACAACAAGCTTGTTGAAAAATTAACGGCTAATCGCATTGAGTGGGATAGCACCAAGATGAAATGGAAACTCCGTGACTGGAAACTTAAACGAGTAGATGATATTTTTAACAGACCAATTTCACCCGAAGCAAATCCGGCATTTGTTGCCAGTGGGACTTCGGTAAAAATTGATACGATTACAAAAACCGGTGCAACGCTGGATACAGCGCTGGTGATAAGTCCGAAAGAATTTGAAAGTGACTACCGCAAATATGATGGCATGACACTAGGCGAATTAAACGATTACATACGAACACTGAGACAACGGGGCAGTACAGGTATTGAATCGTATGAAGTTGAAAAGTACACACGTTACTCTTCACCATTTACCATTTTTATTCTGGTCTTCATGGGTGTAATTGTAGCATCACGCAAGAGCCGTGGCGGTACTGGCTTACAGATTGCATTGGGGTTTGCGTTATCATTCATATTTATTTTATTCTTCGTCTTATTCCGCTCTTTTGCAGAGGCTGGGTCGATGGCACCTATCATTTCAGTTTGGATACCCAATATCCTCTTTGGAGGAATAGCCTTGTTCATGTATAAATACGTTCCGCGTTGATGGCTTCTACAAATGATTATATCAAGCTTCACTTTCTGGTTTTTCTGTGGGGCTTCACTGCTATATTAGGCAAACTCATATCTGTTCCCGCTATGGAAATGGTTATGCTGCGTTGCGCATTGGCAGCAATCGGAATGTATATTTTAATTTCTTTTTCGAAAGAGAGCCTTCATGTAAGCAAGTCTGATTTGATTAAACTTTTACTTATTGGTTTTATAGTTTCATTGCACTGGCTTGCTTTTTTTGGTTCAGCACGGCTGGCAAATGTTTCAGTGAGTCTTGTTGGTTTTGCTACCAATTCATTATGGGCTGCAATACTTGAGCCGTGGTTTAAAAAGACAAGAATCAAAAAATTTGAACTGGCACTTGGCCTAATTGTTCTTGCCGGGCTATACATTATTTTCTCGTTTGACTTTCAATATAAGATAGGATTGCTCATTGCTATCTTTGCAGGCTTTTCATCTGCGCTGTTCTCAATTTTTAATTCCGCTTTAGTTAAGCGCGTTAGTTCACGCACCATTACTTTTTATGAGATGAGTGGAGCCTTTATCGGAACGGCAATTTTTTTGATCATTTATAAAATAGGATGGTCGCCGGTAGAAGATATTTTAGTTCTACCTACATCATCAGACTGGTTCTATCTTTTGATTTTGGCAGGAGTATGTTCTGTTTACGCTTATACCGTAGCCGTTGAACTTATGAAGAAGATATCTGTCTTTGTATTTCAACTTTGTTTGAATCTTGAGCCTTTGTATGGCATTGCAATGGCGGTTATTATTTTTCGGGAAAAAGAAAAGATGTCCGCCAATTTCTATATTGGCACAGCTGTGATTCTTTGCGCTGTGCTATCTTATCCGTTGCTTAAAAAGCAATTTGATAAGACTGTATACATTGATTGAGGTCTCTTAAGAATTACGTCTAGGTTCTATAAGAAACCAGACCAACTGTAAGGGTGATTATGCTTATAGTTAATTTCCTTTTCGAAAATTCCAAAGACAGATGAGCCAGAGCCACTCATGCAGGCATAGACAGCTCCCAATGAGTAGAATTCTTCCTTAATCTGCTTAATGACTTGATGTCTATTGAATACAGAAAATTCAAAATCATTCATTAATAAATTCTTCCATTGCGAAACAGATTTTGACAAGATCTCTGTTAAGGCAATGCTTGGTTGCGTTGGTGTTACACCACTATAGGCTTCAGCAGTCGATACGTGAACATCAGGTTTCACGAGAATGAGAAACTTTCCCCGAAGATCAGTCGAGCTTTCAGTTAGTACTTCGCCTCGACCTGTACCTATCATGGGTTTGTCTTGTATAAAGAATGCACAGTCGCTTCCTAATTGTGCGGCATACTCAAAAAGTTTTTGAGTAGAAAGCTGAAGTTCAAAAATAGTGTTAAGCAACCGTAAGGTATGAGCAGCGTCAGATGAGCCTCCACCTAAACCTGCACCTGTTGGTATGATTTTACGCAAGTGAATTTTTACTGGTGGAATATTGTAATCCCGTTGCAAAAGGTGATAAGCCTTCAGGCATAGATTAGTATTAATGTCTCCGGGAATGTCTATGCCCGTTATGCTCAGGCTTAATTCATGTGATGGAATTATTTCCAGTATGTCTGTCCAGGGAATAGGATAAAAGCAAGTAGCCAGGTTATGAAAACCATCTGTTCTCTTGTTAATGATCTGCAGACCAAGGTTGATTTTACAAGGAGGAAATGAAACCATGTGTATGAAGTAACTTGAAGAATTAAATCAAGTCACATTTGATTTGTTATTTACTTAAGCGATCTATCAATGATTGTGTAATGCCGGTAGAAGAGAAGCCTCCATCATGCATCAGGTTTTGCATCGTTACCATGCGCGTAAAATCTGAGAACAACGAAACGATATAGTTGGCACAGTCTTCAGCGCTGGCGTTGCCTAGAGGAGACATCATATCAGCAAAGTCAAAGAAGGCATCAAAACCTGAAATACCAGCGCCTGCAGTTGTGCGTGTTGGCGATTGTGAGATAGTATTTACTCTCACTTTCTTTAACCTGGCATAGCGCGCACCATAACTTCTGGCAATAGATTCGAGCATAGCTTTGGCTTGGGACATATCAGTATAATCAGGATAAGCTCGCTGTGCTGCTATGTAACTAAGAGCAACAATAGAACCCCATTCGTTCATGCTATCTAGCTTCTCAGCAACCTGCATCATCTTATGAAAAGAGAGCGCCGAGATATCAATTGTTTTCAGAAACCAATCATAATTCAAGTCGCCATACTCCTTGCCTTTTCGAATGTTAGGGCTCATGCCGATAGAGTGTAATACAAAATCCAACTTTCCGCCAAGTACTTGTTCAGATTTGGAAAATAAGGTATTCAGGTCTTGCTCTGATGTAGCATCTGCAGGAATAACTTCGGTCTTGCAGGCTGCGGCCAGTTCATTTATCTTACCCATACGCATGGCTATGGGAGCATTGGTGAGTGTAAAGACTCCGCCTTCTTCATAAACCTTTAGCGCAGTTTTCCAGGCAATTGAATTCTCATCAAGGGCACCGAAAATAATACCTCTTTTTCCTTTCAATAGATTGTATGACATACTGGTTGATTATTGGTTTTGCAATATTACAAATACAGTGCAGAGCACGAAATGCCCCTGGCATTTTACCACTTTCAGACCTTCTAAATAGCCACTGAAGTGACTGTAATGAGCTTACATTTTTTGAAAATAGTTGACTTAACCTTAACACTATAGTGCCATAAGAAAGATGAAAAGGAAGGCCATTTTAAAAATTCTGTGATTTTTTGCCTAAATTTCAATTCCTTAAATCAAACTGGCCTTATGGAAACATCTACATTTTTTACTTCCTGGAATAGCATTATGGTCTACGGTGCCTTTGGTTCAATAGCACTTGCTGTACTTGTATTGCTATATCATGAATTCAGAATTTATCAAATAAAGGATTACAAGCTGAAATATGATTATGTGAATTTGCATGAGATACGTTACTTCTGGTATGCAGTTGTTGCGGTTATCTTAGCAGCTGTTTTGTACTGTAACACATTGGGTACAGAGAAAATTACGGAGAGCGGAAGCATGACCTGGTTCTATGTTCGTCTATTCATGACACTGAGCTTTGGTGCTATTGCCTATTTTATATTCTTTAGTATGGTGAGAATTTATTACCCTACTACTGTTGAAAAAAGATTGAGCAAACTCAGAAATACACCTCGTATTTCGTCAACAGGAAACCGGATGAGAAAACTTTCTGAAGCTGAAGAAGATGCTCATTTGGAGGCCAGTCAGATAGCTGAAGAGAGTAGCGAAATACATTCTACAGACTATGATGTATGGATAGACGAGAAGACTGGTGAGAAGAAGATTGAAAAGTATATGAGCTATCAGCATGCTGAGGAATGCAGCGAATGTGGCTACATCACAATGAAGATCGATAACGAAGAAGTTGCAGTAGCACCTTCAGCCAATGAAACAGGTGTATTAATTAAACATTACCGTTGTCATTATTGCAGACATCGTGAGCAACGTCAGGTAATTCTGGCTAAACTTTCTGATAACATTAAGTAAGCCGACAGGACAAAAACTTTGTAATGGCGCGTCCTCCGAAGAGAGGCGCGCCATTCTTTTTTTAGTCACATAATGATTTTAATCTTCCCTTTGTCAAGTGCATAGTTTCATGCATTTTCGCACCCGTAATTCAGAAGTCAGCTAATCCACGAGGTATGAGTATTTCCGCATCACAACCCATTGGTATTTTTGATAGTGGCATTGGAGGTCTCACCGTTGCTCATGCTATAAAGGAATTACTGCCTGCTGAAAATATGATCTATTTTGGCGACACTGCACATTTGCCGTATGGCGATAAATCAGAGGCTGCCATTCAGGCCTACTCTATAAAAATCGCCGATGTATTATTATCGAAAGGATGTAAAGTTATTGTCATTGCCTGTAACTCCGCCAGCTCTGCGGCCTACGAATTATTGAAGGAGTATGTGCGTAAAGATGTGCATGTTATCAACGTTATAGATCCTATGGTTAAGCTGGTGGTAGATCAGTTTCCGGGGAAAAGGATTGGACTTATAGGCACCAAGCGAACTGTTCAGTCTGGTGCTTATGCACATAAAATTGCCGACTCTGCCAGCAAAATATCATTGCAATCTCTGGCAACGCCATTGCTCGTGCCCATGATTGAAGAAGGTTTTTTTAATAACCAGATCAGCCATGAAATTATCGCAAAATACCTGGGCGATGCCGAACTTGCAGAGATAGAGGCGTTGATTTTAGCCTGCACGCATTACCCGCTTATTAAAAAAGAAATTGGCGAGTATTTCGGAAACCATCTGCCTATACTGGACTCATCAGAAATTGTAGCGCAAACACTGAAGCAACATTTGGCTGCTCAAGGTTTGCTGAATAACCAGACGGCAAAAGCAACCCGTCAGTTTTTTGTTTCCGATTATACAAAGTCGTTTGAAGCCTCAACCCGAATCTTTTTTCAGGAAATAGTTCATTTGGAACAGCATCCGTTATGGAATTGACCCGGGTTTAGGATGTACTGTTTTTGCCTATTTTTCTATAATAATGGATTATAAATTTCGCATCTTAGAGCCTGCAAAAGTATTCTTTTGACAACACTGATTTTTATACTGCCTTTTCTACTACTCTACATGGTCATGGCTGTCTATGCCGAAAGAAAAATCTCGGCTTTTATTCAGGACAGATTAGGACCCATGGAAACCGGCTACTATGGAATTATTCAAAGCGTGGCCGATATGATCAAGCTTATTCAGAAAGAAGATATTGTTCCTGACAGAGCCGATAAGAAGCTCTTTAAAATTGCTCCCATAATAATTTTCGCAGTAGTTTTTGCGGGGTTCTCTGTTTTACCCCTGGGTCCATCCTGGACGGGTTCAGAAGTTTCATCGGGTGTGTTTTTTCTGCTGGCCATTGTTTCATTAGATGTGCTGGGAATTATAATTGCAGGATGGAGTTCAAATAACAAATACAGTATGCTGGGTACCATGCGCTCGGCAGCTCAAATTATTTCGTACGAAGTTCCACTCGGTCTCTCGGTTCTTTGTGTTTGCATGGTTTGTCAAAGCCTGAACTTGCAAGAGATTTCTTATCAGCAAAGCACAGCTACTCCTCAGTTTTTATTTGGCATCAAAGCCTGGGGTATTGAAGTATCACACATTGGTGGATTTCTACTTTGGAATATCTTCCGCATGCCTCTTTTATTTTTTGCCTGGGTTATCTTTTTCATTGCTTCACTCGCAGAATGTAACAGGGCCCCGTTTGATTTACCCGAGGCAGAGTCTGAGTTGGTAGCGGGTTTTCAAACTGAGTACTCCGGGTTCAGATGGGCCGTAATAATGATCGCTGAGTATGGAATGATGCTATTAGTCAGTATATTAGGGGCGATATTATTTTTTGGGAGTTGGAATTCACCTCTGCCTAACGTTGGCATTTTTACACTAGGCATGTGGACCAGCGGTGAACCGGGTACAATAACATCCTCCCTTTGGGGAATTTTTTGGTTACTGAGTAAGTCTTTATTCTTTGTTGCTTTGCAAATGTGGGTTCGATGGACTTACCCCCGGCTTCGGGTTGATCAACTAATGTCATTGGGATGGAAATATTTAACGCCAATAGCGTTAGTCTTAATAATTTTATGCGGATTTTGGAAACTAATATTTACCATTTGAAAGCGCGCAGATCGATTATATTAATCATTGCCACGTTTTTATTTCTAGCAGGCTCTGCCAGAGCGCAGCATGTTATAGACAGCCTTGAGAATATTTTGAAGAGTAATACCGATGACTCTACTGAGATCAGTGCATTACTTGCTCTTTCCAAAGAGTATCAGTATTCAGCTTTTGAAAAAAGTAAGCAGTATGCCGAAAGAGCGCTTAAACTTGCTACTGAAAAGAAAATTACAGAAACGGAGATTAGGGCCAACCAGGCAATAGGTGCATTATTTACTATAGCCGGCGATTACACCTCAGCTCTTCGCTTCGATAATCAGTCATTGAAATTAAGCCTGTCTGTTAATGACAGTTCTTGCATGTCCGATGGTTATAATTCAGTAGCAAATGATTATTACGATCTGGGTGAATATGATGAAGCCTACTTTTATTTCACAACATCATACAGAATAGCCAGTAGCATTAAAGATTCTCTTAAGATGACAATCTCCCTACATAACGTAGGCAGAGTGTTTAAAGAACTGGGTCAATATGAAAGGGCCATGAATCATCTTGAGCTTTCAAAGAAAATAAGTCAGCGAATAAAAGATAAGGTTGGTATTGCCTATTCAGATGATGAGATTGGCGATGTATTACTCAGACGTGGTGAATATGATTCAGCATTGCATACGTTGATGTCTTCACTTAAAAGAACCAAGCAATTAAAAGAATACATTCTTGAACCTAAAACATTAACAAAGATTGCCAACGTATATCTGCATAAAGGAGATTACGAAAAAGCGTTGGCCTACTACGACACCACGGATGCATTTCATACTAAAACCGGAAATCGTTTTGGTAAGGCAGAAGTGGAGTTGGGGCGCGGCCTGGTTTATATGAAACAAGGCAAGTATGCAGAAGCACAGGCATCTATTAGCCGGAGCGCATTTATTGCACAAGAAATAAACGCCCGCATATTAGAGATCCAATGTTATAATCATCTGTCAACACTTTGGGAGATGAAAGGAGATTTTAAAAAATCACTTTACTTCTTTAAGCGCTTTAAAGTTTTAGAAGATTCACTATTTAGCCAGGAGACACAAGCCAAGTTGCTACGCGATCAGATTCGTTTTGAAACAGAATCAAAAGACAGCCAGATTGCAGCATTAAGTGAGCAACAGGCACAACAGAAAGGTGAACTTAAAAAACAAGAATTCATCAGTAACATCCTTGTTGTTGTTATGGCACTAAGTGTTATTCTGCTGGTAACCGTTTATCGCAGCGGTCAGCGCAGAAGACAGATCAATAGCCTGTTACTTCAGCATCAGGAAGACATGGAGAAACGAAGTGAAGAACTTGAACGACTCAATCAGGTTAAAGATAAATTCTTTTCTATCATCTCTCACGATCTGCGCTCGCCTATCAATGCATTAGCAGGCATGCTTAACCTGATGGATAAAGGTGCTGTTAGTGCTGAAGATATGCCCAAGCATATTAACGAGTTGAAAGGACGGTTCAATCATACCCGAACGTTATTAAATAATCTTTTGGATTGGACACTATTGCAGATGGATAAATTAAATCTGCAAGCCACCCGCATTAACATACAGAAGATTGTAGATGAAAATATCCTGTTGCTAGGTGCCATTCAGGACAAACAGATTGCACTCAATAATGAAGTTCCGGCAGATACATTTGCTTTTGCGGATTCAAATACGGTGAATCTTGTTATCCGCAACCTGATGACGAACTCCATGAAGTTTACCAACGACGGAGGTACCGTTACCATCAGCGCTACGCAAAAAGACGCACAATTAGTTGTTTCCGTAAAGGACAATGGCATTGGCATGAAACAAGAAGTGCTAAGTATACTTTTTGATAAAACAGCTCCTTACACCACACGTGGTACAGCCAACGAAAAAGGAACGGGTCTTGGCCTTATTCTATGTAAAGAATTTGTTGAAAAGAATGGCGGTAAAATCTGGGTTGAAAGTGAGGAAGGAAAGGGAAGTACATTTTGGTTCTCATTGCCAGTAGCAGGCTAACAGCCGTTTTTTTGAAATAGTATTTCTTTTTCGGAAATCTTTCATTCACCCTTTTCTGTTCTATTTTTGTTCCTGAAAACATGGCAACTGAAAATACATATTGGGGTAATATTTCAAGCTCAACACGATCGTTGTTGCAGGGTTTAAAGATTACGTTTTCCCACATAATACGTTCACGCCATAGCCGTAAGCCCCTTGCTATAACGGACAATCATTATTTTGATCATACAGAAGGAATCAATACCATTCAATATCCGTATGAGATGCAACCCGTGCCTGACAATGGCCGCTACCGTCTTCATAATGAAATTGATGATTGCATTGTATGCGATAAATGCGCCAAAGTTTGTCCGGTAGATTGCATCATTATTGAACCCATAAAAGCAGTTGAAGAGATTGGTAAAACTTCTGATGGTACTCCCAAAAGAATTTATGCAGCTACTTTTGACATTGATATGGGCAAGTGCTGCTTCTGTGGTTTATGTACTACAGTTTGCCCAACAGAATGTTTAACAATGACTAAAGTTTATGACTTTAGCACATACGATATTCGCGAACACAATTTTGTGTTTGGTGAAATGACTGAAGCTGAAATAGCAGAGAAGAAAAAGGCGCTTGAAGATCATCAAAAAAGTAAAGTGGCTGCTCAGCCCGTTACTGAAGCTCCCGAAAAGAAAGAATCAACAGAAACTCCAAAACCAGGTAAGCCTGTTTTCAGACCTAAAATAAAACCGGCAGGTCCGCCACCGTCAACAACATGAGTGCTCCATCTTTCATGTTTTATTTCTTTGAAGCCGTAGCGGCCATCTCGGCCATCAGTATCATTTTTATCAGAAATGTATTTTACGCAGCACTGCTGCTTGTAGTTTGTCTCCTTGCCATCGCTGGTATATATGTTTTAACCTTTGCTGAATTTCTGGC
>DATJHZ010000267.1:0-9960 GCA_035493595.1 Cyclobacteriaceae bacterium
GGAGACCTCATATCATAACCATGACTCGTAAAGCCGGTTATACGTATGAGGTTGATTTGCCAGCGGATGTAATCAAAGAAGGAATGCTTCGGTATTTTATTTCAGTAAAGGAAAAAGATAAAGTTCATACATTCCCTTCAGGTGTTGAAGACAAACCTGGTGATTGGGATTTCGCGAGTAGCGATGCTTATGAAATTCGCGTGTTGCCAAAAAACTCATCAGTTTATCTTTTCGATGTGGTACAGAACGCTAAAGGTATTATGCGCAACTGGTTGCCTTCATCTAAGATTGTGCCGATGGCAGATCCTTCAAAACAAGAACTCTATATTCCGTTAGAGAAACTTTATGAAGCAGATAATGAAAATCATAATGCGTCAGCCATTCACGATTATACGCTTCGATATTCCTTTGGCCATAAACTTGATGGCAGATTATCAGAAATGCTTAATACAAAAAATCTTGTTTTCAAAGGTCGCGCACTTCATTCTAAATCAGAGAAGATTCAGATAGCATTGGTTACACGCGGTGGTTCTGCATTTGGAAATGAGATAACTATTGATTCTGTTCTGCAAGATTATACCATAACGCTGACGAATCTTAAACGTGTGCCGTTAGTTACGCTGCCAAGACCATATCCTTCATTCTTGCCATACTATTTTAAGAATGATTTAGTGACAGATGGTTTGGATCTTCGTGATGTTGAGGGTATTCAGATTTCTATTGGGCCCGGTCTCAAGACAGATGAGTTATCACAGCCACATCATATTGCAATAGAATCTGTAAGGCTAGAGTAATCATAAAGTTATAACACGAAGTTGCACAGAGAATGCACAGAGTTACACAGAGAAAATATCTCTACATTATTCAAGGAGATGAAATTATAGATTCAGTCATCCCTCTCCCGCGGAGAGGGACCGAGGGTGAGGCTTGATAGCCTATTTACAAGCACCAACCAGTTGAACAATTGCCGGAGTGATCGCGATGAGCATACCTTCTTTGTGCTCATCCAATTCTTTGATGCGTTTGGTTGTAGCAGTAAATTCTTCTTCACTCATTTTGTGATGTTGAACAATAGAATTCATAGCTGTTAGACCAATCGTACTGAGTTCTGCGAGGTTTGTTGATAAGCCTTTTGCTTTCTCTAACCTGTAATTGCCCGCAGCCATTTGCTGGTATAATGTATCATTGTCAATCCAACGTTGAAGTGAGTCTTGAATTTCTTCTTTGTTTTTCTGATGAGTAGAGTCGCTAATAAATGCTTCTGTCATCTTAATAAATTTTAGTGCCGTGTAGCTCTCAGGTTGTGCAGCATCAACAACTTCGTCAAGTGGTGTATCGGTAGAGAGATCTTTATACATATTCATCCTGTCGTAGTACTTCACTTCTTCCAGTGCATCAACAAGTGTTTTCAAAGGCTTAACCGATTTCGATTCTGCCAGTTGTTGTAGCATGTCGTTATAACCACTAATGTGTTTTAATTCGAGTGAATTAAGATATGTTGATAGATAATCAAGTCTTCTATACATATCATCAATATCTTTTGTAAGCAGCTGTGGCGACCATAATTTCTCTGCAATGGCCGCAGTCCGTGGCCAGATGCGAGAATCAACATTTTTTTCTGTAACTACCTCTGCCCACAATGCTGCTTCTCCTCCCAGGATTAGCTGCTTTTGATCTTCCGTTAATGGTTTTATTTGCTCAACAACAGGAGGTTTCGTTCCTTCGATATCATTGCCTCCAGCTTTGATGCCCGCGAATTTAAATGACAAAAGTCCCAGGCTCATTGTTCCTTTTATAGAATCGTTTTTTATGTCACCATCAACGTCAATCGATCCATAGTCAGACGCGAAAGTGAATTTTAATTTATTATTTTGAAGCGTTGCAGTTTCAAACCCGGTAATATTTTCCATCAATGAAAAAGTGCCGCGTAAATTATCAGGCTTACCATATAATGTTAATGTGGTTGGTATTTTGTTTTCAGATACCTGAAGGATAAGATTCCATTGTTGCCAGTTTAATGTATCGGGTGTTATGGTGATAGCACCTGGCAAAATTTCAGGATCAACCTGGTAATGTTTTGAAGCTGGTAATTTATGGTCGAGATACCATCCGCTTGATAAGATTCCATTGCTTCCTGCTTGTACCGTAACAAACAATGATTTTTGTCCGCGCCACGATTGAACAGTAATGTCTGTTCCTAAATCAGGATGAAGGATCTCATCCCAGCCAACCATTTTCTTGCCGTGTTTAGTAAGTATTTTTTTTAGTCTTGTATTAAAATAATTTTGAAGATCGTGATGATCTTTCAGCTTCTTCTCTTTCATGAAGGCCTGAATGCTTTCGTTGGTATCCCAGTCGTGAGGCACAACTTCATCACCACCAATATGTAAGTATGGATCAGGAAAGAGTGATGCCATCTCACCAAGAAATGTATCCAGAAATTGATATACTTCTTCGCGCGTAGGATCGATAACAGGTGTAAGCACTCCGAATTTTTTGTCAAGTGTATATGGACCAGGTGATGATGCAAGCTCCGGATAACCGACGAAGAAACTTGTTGAATGCCCAGGTAAATCAAACTCAGGAACTATTCTGATACCACGATCTCTCGCATAAGCAAGAATCTCCCTGATGTCATCTTGTGTATAATATTTTCCATTCGATCCAAGCTCATGTAGTTTAGGAAATACTTTACTCTCTACACGAAAGCCCTGATATTCGCTCAAGTGTAAATGCATTACATTCATCTTAACAGCTGAGAGCGCATCAAGATTTCGCAGTACAACTTCTTTAGGCATCCAATGACGACAAACATCGAGCATTAAACCACGCCAGGGATAACGAGGTTTATCCAACATGTTAAGTGTAGGGTAGATGATCTTTCCATTGTCCGTTTTAGCAAGCTGCGCTAATGTTTCCAAACCGTGTAAAATACCATACGGAGTTTCTGCTTTGAGTTTTATAGATGATGAATTGATATCAATGGTATATGATTCATCTTCACGCACCTGCTGAATGGAATCCCATGGCATATTACATTCAATAGAAAGGCTGCATTCTGATTCATCTTTTTTCTGTTCAGGATTATAACGGATGTGTTTATAAAAACGGGTAAGGGCGCGTTCAAGTCTTTTATCCTTAAATGAGATCCAGTTAACGGTAAGATTATTGGTTAATTCAAACGTGCCGCCATCTAATTTTATTTTTGCAGGAAGGGGCATTAAGGTAAGCTTAGCGCGATCTTCTGCAGAAATGGGTGGTTGATTAGGTCTTATAAACTTGAAGTAGTAAAAGACTCCAGCGGTACTGATCAGTGCCAGGATGATAACAAGACCAACCAGAATTTTTCGTAGCATGACTGTCGGAAATTAAGTGGCTAACGAATGTAAGAAGTAATTCCGTTTTGTCAGAATGAAGAGATTACTTACTTGCGTGAAGCGTTAGATTGAATCAGATCCATTAACCGCTTATCAAACAAAATTGATTTAGGCTCAAGCGCTTTTACCTTTTTCATCGCTTCATGTTTTGGATTAATCAGATAGTTATAGGAATCGGAAATCAAAGCAGAAGGTACTTTCATGAGCAGGTGTTTGCCTTTAGCAACAAAATCATCGCCCAGCGCTTTGGTACTATCCTGATTCATATACCAGTTTTTGGGTAATGATGGTGCAGCAATAGTAGCATCATCCGGTAGCTCAATAGGAATCATAACATAGTCTTTGCTGATATCCTCTAACGGAATACGAAGCGCTACTTCGAGCGCGGCCAATACATTATTTTCAGCAGCATAGATCAAATATGTACCTGGACTATTCCAACGCCCGCCAAACATAAAGGCACCTTGTCCTGATAAATCTTTTGCCCACTTTGCCATGGAGCAACGATAAACAATCATGCCAGCACGCCGTGTTCAATTCTACCTAATACCCGAAGAATCTCATCGATACCACGACGGGTTTGCACCAGATCAATAGGTTTTACGCCTACCAGATCAAGTGAAGGTCTGTTAAGCCAGTCATTGAATTTGTCTAAGGAATTAAAAAGCTCTTTTCCTTTAGCATAAAGTTCGGCCAGATGGATAAGACGATCAGAAATGTAGAGGCGCAACCTTTCTTTAGGCTTATAGTTGGCCAGGGTTCTCTTGGTTACATCCAGGTATGAGAAGAGCCTGCGCTCATCAAGATTACTTTTTTCCATGAAAAAGATCAGCGCCTGCTTAGGCAAGCCAGCTTCGGCCAGATCAGCCAGATCTTTAGGCTTGCCAAGTATTTTTTGGCCACCCAGAAGCTCAGTAATTTGTGCGTCGCTCATAGCTTGGAAAATTTTCTACAAATATAACGAAAATTTTCCAAGAAGAGTTTGGAAGATTTCAAATTTCAAATTTCAGATTTCAAGTTTTGAGTTGATCAACGAAACCAAATTCTGAACAACACGGTAATCTGAAATTTGAAAACCCAAAATCTGAAATTATTCAAGCCCTTTCCGCATGTATTTCTTGCAAATCGGGCATGATTCCTTGATGTGGCCCCTTGCCATACAGTATTCACGACCATAGTAGATGATCTGGAGATGGGCTTTATTCCATTTACTTTCCGGGATAAGGCGTTTCAGGTCTTTTTCGGTTTGCTCAACATTTTTTCCGGTTGATAGTCCCCAGCGGTAAGCAAGTCTATGAATATGTGTGTCAACAGGGAACGCAGGGATGCCAAACCATTGAGTCATTACTACCGAGGCCGTTTTGTGTCCTACCGACGGGAGCTCTTCAAGAGCCTCAAAGGTATTAGGCACTTCACCATTGTATTTCTCAACCAATATTTTCGAAAGCCCCGCAATACCTTTTGATTTCATTGGTGATAAACCACAAGGTTTGATAATCTCCCGAATCTCTTCAACGCTAAGCTTCATCATGTCATATGGATTATCAGCCAGCTTAAAGAGCGCCGGTGTTGTTTTATTAACACGCTCATCCGTGCATTGCGCTGACAGCAAAACAGAAATCAGTAAGGTATAAGCATCTTTATGTTTCAACGGTACTTCAGGCTTTGGATAAAGCTTGTCGAGTATGTTTAGTATGTCAGTTACTTTTTCTTGTTTGGTCACGATTTAATTCAGTTATGTCATTTCAAATTTCAGGTTTCGAATTTCAGATTGCGTATAATGAATTGGTATAGTTGATCAATTCAAAACTTGAAATCTGAAACTTGAAATTTTAGTAATTATTCATAGAGCAAATATTTCAACCGCATTGCCTTGTACTCATCCAGCTTCGGTTTCCAGGTTGCTTTTATCTGCTCTTCTGTGAGGCCGTCTTTTATTTGTTGTTTTAAGGTGGCAGTTCCGGCGAGTCTGTCGAAAGAGGCTGTGAAGAATTTTTCTTTGTCAGGATAGAGTTTGTAAAAATCGAGCAGGTATTTCAGATCTACTTTTGGTGCAACTGCTACAGTGCGTAAATCAATTCCGTAGCAGAGTTTGTTTTCATGTGGCGGGTTGTTGGCCATCCCTTTTATAGTAACAGGTGTGAATGTGAACGTAAAGTTTTTCAACTCTGGATTACCTAATACTAAGAATGGCGTTTGTGTACCTCGTCCAAGGCTAATCACAGTTCCTTCAAAAAGACAGATGGATGGATATAATCGTATAGCCTGGTCGTTAGGTAAATTAGGTGAAGGTCTCACGGGTAATGAATAGGCATCGGCATGTTTCCAGTTTGCTACCTTAATGATTTCCAGATCGCATTTTTTATTGCCTTCAAGCCAGCCCTCACCATTGATCATCTGTGCAAGTTCTCCAACCGTTAAACCATGCACGATAGGAATAGGATGCATGCCTACAAATGATTTGAACTCTGGCTCACGCACAGGGCCATCAACATAACTTCCATTGGGATTGGGACGATCAAGGATAATTAGTTTCTTTCCATTTTCAGCACAGGCTTCCATGATGTAATGCATGGTGCTGATGTAGGTGTAGAAGCGTGCGCCAACATCCTGAATATCAAAAATCATAATGTCGATGTTGCTTAGCTGTTGAGGTGAAGGCTTGCGTCCTTTTCCATAGAGTGATGCTACTGCTATTCCTGTTTTTCTATCGATGCTATCATTCACATGCTCGCCGTCAGCGGCATCTCCACGGAAACCATGTTCAGGGGCAAAGATGGTTTGTACCTGAACGCCACTATTTTTTAATGTATCTGCTAAATGAGTTTTACCGATGAGTGATGTGTTGTTAACGACAAGTCCAACACGTTGACCTTTTAATTTTGGAAGCAGAAGATTTAACTGGGTAGCACCTACCAAAACATTGTTGCCAGCGTTCTTAACAGGAACATCTTGCAACGTAGTTTTTGATGGTACGCTTTGCATGAGTGTAGCCTTGCTGCTGCATTGAATGGCCATTATAACGGCAGCGATCAACATTATTTTCTTCATAAATCTTCTGTTTACAACGTTTCTGTCAACAATTGCCTTGCCATAATCGATGAACTAATCTGTTATGTATTGATTGTGGGCCAAGGTTATCTTATTTTGCATCCTGTCACGTGTTGAAACGCTAAATATAAATTGAATCTCTCGTATTTTATATCAAAAAGAATAAGCCAGGAACAACGCGAGGGCTTTTCATCTACCATTCATAAAATTGCTATTGCCAGTATTGCCGTTGGACTGGCGGCAACCATTATTGCCTTTCTGATTATGGAAGGCTTTCAGGAAACTATTCAAAACAAAATCTACGCTTTTACCGGTCACCTGATCATAACAAAATTTACGATGAACAATTCACCAGAAGAGGTTCCTGTGAATTATAAGATTGATCCTTATTTGAATCCACAAAAATATCCGTTGATAGAACATCTTCAGGAATATGCTCACAAAGCAGGACTTATTAAAACACAAGACGAAGTTTTTGGAGTAGTACTAAAAGGCGTTGGAAAGAGTTTTGATCAAAAGGCTTTCAGTGGAAGTTTGATAGAAGGTAAGTTTCTTGATTTTCCTGATTCTACTTACGCTAACCAGGTGGTGCTGAGTAAAATTATTTCAAAGAAAGTAGGAGCGAAGGTTGGCGATAATATCATTGTACATTTTTTTCAAAACCCTCCTCGCTTTCGCAAGCTTAAAGTAGTTGGTATTTATGAAACCAATATGTCGGAGTATTTTGATGGTAAGGTTATCATTACTGATCTGCGACTCATTCAAAAACTTAATGACTGGAATGATAGCATTGCCGGTGGTCTTGAAGTATTTGTAAAAGATCCAAGTCGTATTGACGATGCAGGCTATCAATTAGGTGAGCCGATGGATTATGATCTTGACATTGAACGTGTAAGCGATCGCTATTATAATCTCTTTGATTGGCTTCGTCTGCTTAGTCGCCAGGTAAATATTTTGTTAGTGATTATTCTGATTGTAGTGTGTGTTAATATGATTTCCATTGTACTCATTCTTGTAATGGAACGCACGCAAATGATTGGTATGCTTAAAGCAATGGGTGGTAAAAACCGATTGATCAGATCTGTATTTATTTATCAAGGTATTAATCTAATTACTAAGGGACTTCTCTACGGTAACGTGCTTGCTTTATCATTATGTTTTCTTCAGGATCGTTTCAAATTCATCAAGCTAAATCCTCATGATTACTATATGAACGCTGTACCCATTAGCTGGCACTGGGAGATTGTGTTGCTGCTCAACCTGCTGATGTTTGTAGTGGTGACAGTTGTATTACTTATTCCTACGATGGTTATTTCAAGAATAAATCCAATCAGAGCTATACGGTTTGATTAGTGTGGTCCACAGTCCACTGTCGACGGTCCACAGTGAACGACTAGTAACTAATGACCATTTCCGTGGACAGTCGACTGTAGTCTGTGGACTTAAGAAATATATTATTGTGTCTTTCATGGAACCCTGAAAGGGTGAAATTATGTCAGTCCTTCGGAGTGCAAACTCGCTGCAATCGCTGTATTCTATAATCATGAAGATCAGTTAATAGTCATTGGAGGTCAACTGCGGACAGTCGACTGTGGTCTGTGAACCCTATGACGGAACATACTTCTTAAACCAACTTTCAATCGTCATTTGTAAAACGCCGAAGAAGGCTTCTTTGAAAATTCCGGGTGACATTTTGGATTCGCCGCGGGTACGATCGGTGAAGATGATGGGAACTTCTGTAAGCTTGAAGCCGAATTTCCAGGCAATGAATTTCATTTCTATCTGAAAGGCATAACCCACAAATTTAATTTCATGTAGCGGAATAGTTTCTAATACTTTTTTACGATAGCACACAAAGCCTGCCGTAGTATCGCGAATTGGCATGCCTGTGATGAGGCGTACGTAGCTGCTGGCGAAGTAGGAGAGCAGCACACGACCGATAGGCCAGTTCACAACATTAACGCCTGTAGCATAGCGTGAGCCGATAGAAACGTCGCTTCCATTTTCGGAGCAACTGAGGTATAGATTAACCAGATCTTTAGGATCATGCGAAAAGTCAGCGTCCATCTCCAGGATGAACTCATAACCTTTTTCCATGGCCCAGCGAAAGCCTGCTATATAGGCCGTACCTAATCCTTGTTTCCCTGCTCTTTTAAGAATGTGAAGCTTTGTTGTGTTGGCATTGTAGCCAATCTGCATTTCTTCAACTATTTCGGCCGTTCCATCTGGAGAGTTGTCGTCTACAATGAGTACGTGAAAATCTTTGGGCAAAGCAAATACTGCATCAATAATTGCCCTGATGTTTTCGCGTTCTTTGTATGTAGGAATAATAACGACAGCGTTGCTCACAATTTTCCAGGTTAAAAACAAAACTATAAAAACTGACAGGTTAAACAATCATTAACCGAAACCGGGTAGTAGATTTTCTTTTATGGTTATCTGAATGTTAAAAAATCTTCATTTTTTAGGGTTTGACGTGTTGAATCGGTGTGTATTTTGGAATTCACCGCAATAACCTCTTTAATTTATCTTTAACGAATACGCCCTTTTCAATGTTGACGATTAGCATTAAATTTAAAACGAACAAACAACCCATTTCCGCACAAACTTTTAGACTATAGACACAAAAACTATGGCATGAGTTTGGGTAAGGAGTCATAAAAAACCAAAACATGAAAAACATTATTCTCATGGTAGCGCTGCTTTTCTGCGTGAAAGCATTCGCCCAAACTTTTGAAGGAACTATCAAATGGTCAATGAAGGCCGAGATTACCGACCCGAAACAAAAAGCTCAAATGGAAGCTGCTCAAAAACAAATGAGTGATCCTGCTAATCAAGCCCGAATGAAAGAAATGCAGGCAAAAATGAATGATCCTCAGTTTAAAGCTATGATGGAGAGCAATCCTCAAATGAAAGCCCAGATGGACAAAATGATGAGTACCATGGCCAGTGGTGATGTGAGTTCAATAATGCCAAAAGGATTTATAGTAAAGATTAAAGGAAAAGACACTGTTACCAAAATGGAGGGGGGAATGATGGCCAACAGTGAGTTCCTTCATCAGGGTGATAAGAATCAGTCATACAATGTGGATCGTCAGAATAAAACATACTCTGTCATGAATGCTACACAAGCTAAGACAGAGTCGACTACAACGGATGCTGATGTGAAGGTTACAAAGACTTCAGAGACTGCTAAAATTCTGAATTACAATTGCACCAAATACATTGTTGAAACAACGAGTCATGGAACTACGATAACACAATTTCTTTGGGCTACAACCGAAATTAAAGATTTCGACTTAAAGGCATTATCAAAGCAAAATTTCGGAAAAGGCCAACGCATGTTTTACGACAAGGTCGATGGCGTGCCATTGAAAATTGAAATGAAGACCAATGAAATGAATATGACGATGGAGGCTACAGAGATCAAAAAAGAATTACTTAGCGCTGCAGACTTTACTATACCGGCAGATTTCAAGGAAGTGCCTGGTATGTTTAAATAAACTTTAGTAAAAATAAAGTAAAAAGCCAT
>DATJHZ010000268.1:0-2379 GCA_035493595.1 Cyclobacteriaceae bacterium
AATCAGGACGGACATCAACAATGAAATGGTTAAAGAACTAAGTTGATCAGGCTTCAAAAAAATGCAAAGCACTTGTTGTCACTTCCTTTTCAGAGCAGAAAGAAATTCCATTCGCAGGGCTTCGTTTTGAAACTGGCCTGAGTATAGGGAGGTTGTGGTGCTGCTGTTTGAGTCTTGTATGCCGCGTGAGGCAACGCATAGGTGTGTTGCATCTATTTGTACTGCGACGTCTTGGGTTTGTAAAGCTTCTTTTAATCCTTCGGCTATCTCGCGGGTTAAGCGCTCTTGCACTTGCGGACGTTTGGCATAGTATTGCACGAGTCGGTTTATTTTGGATAAGCCAATAACATTATTGCCGGGAATGTAAGCCACGTGTACTTTGCCAATGATTGGAACGAAGTGATGTTCGCAATAGGAGTAGAGTGTGATGTCTTTCTCCATCAACATCTCATTGTATTGATATGTATTTTTAAAAAGGCTGATGGCTGGTTTGTTCGCGGGATTTAATCCACTGAAGATTTCTTTTACAAACATTTTGGCTACTCTGTCTGGCGTGTCTCTTAAGCTATCATCTAAAAGATCAAGACCAAGTGTTTCCATGATACTTTTAAAATGCTGAGCTATAACAGTAATCTTCTCCTCATCACTAATTGCATGTTTGCTAATCTGTAATGCCGGATTGAAAAGCTCGCCTTCTGTTGAAGTTGTGTTTTCAGTTATAATAAGATCGTGTTCTGCAATTTTGGCAGGCGAAGAGTTTACTGACATAGATGTTTTTTTTATTGTTCTAAAATGATCTGTGGTTTGGAGATGCCCAGCGCTAAAAGATTTTCTACTACTGAAGTCGTAAATTTATCTGGTCCGCATACATAGTAGTAATGGTTGACTGGTTGTATATATTGACTTAGTAATGCGCGATCAATACGTTTCCCTGGCTGACCTGAAACGGATACTTCAATCACATCATGATAATGGTCATTCAGAATTTCTTTGAGTTCATCTTTTAGAATGATGTCGTCTGTTATACGATTAGCAAAGAGTAATGTATTATCGGTAACGCTTTTATTTTGTTTGCTTAGTTCAAGAAAGAACAAGTGTCTTAATATAGCAATGAAGGGTGTGATGCCTGCACCGCCTGCGATGAACACTCCGGGGCCTTCATAGCGAATGGTGCCGAATACTTCATGCACAATCAGTTCGTCACCTTCTTTAACCTGGAGAAGATTCTCCGTCATGCCGCTGTGGCCGGTGTAGATTTTAATGATAAACTCCAGGTGATCGGCTTCGGGCAGGCTGGTAAAGGTGAAAGGCCGTAACACATCTTGAAGTGTTGCTTTGTTGATAGAGATTTCTGTAGCCTGCCCAGGTATAAAAGTATACCCTGCTGGTTTCTCAACAGCAAATCGTTTCACATTGTGTGTTACAAAATCAGTCTTTAACACCTTTACTATATAAGCCTTCATGGAGGTTAGTGCTTTGCAGAAGCGTTAAGATTTGAAAGCTGTCCAAGTGAGAATGCACCGATGGCCATTACTAAATCACGAACGGCTACATCTAAATATCGTCCGCTGGCAAGCAAGCTTAAAGCAATTAATACAAGCCATGCACTAACTACGTATGCGCCAATCTTTGGATTAATAAGAACAAGCACGCCGGCAAAGATTTCTATTATACCAACAAGCACCATAAACGCGCTGGCGCTAAGTGGCAGCATACCGACTAACGATGGATTGAGATAGTCAACCCAGTTTGTTAACAGGTTTGTAAATTTGTCTGCACCAGCTACAATGGGTACAAAACCATAGGTGAATTTTAAGAGCGTTTGAACGTCAGATAATTTTTTAGTTGTGTCCATAGTATTGTTGTTTTGGTGGTGTTTATATGGATTAGAGCATTTTGACTGTAAAGGGTTACAAATTATTTGTTAGAAAAACCTTGTAACGTTTTACGAACTTCGTACTCTGTTAGAGTGTTAGATGTCTAAGTCCAAAAAGAGCATACCATGTTAACTGACGAAGAAATTGTAGACCGCGTTATTGGCGGTGAGAACCATTTGTATGAGTCTTTAATCCGGAAATACAATCAGCGTTTATATCGTATCAGCAGGTCTATTGTGAATGACGATGATGAAGTTGAAGATATTATGCAGACAGCGTACCTCAACGCTTATCTGAATCTTTCAGCCTTTAAGAATAAATCATCCTTTGGAACATGGCTCACCAGGATTTTAATAAATGAAAGTCTGTTACACAAAAAACGAAAGATAAAGCTTGATAAAATTCTAGTTGAAAAGCAGGACCTCAATTATAGTAATGAAACTCCTTTAACCGGTCTTATGAACAATGAACTGAAAACAATACTCGAAAAGTCGATAGCTAC
>DATJHZ010000269.1:0-9517 GCA_035493595.1 Cyclobacteriaceae bacterium
CAGGATCTTATCAAAGTCTTTTCAGAGGCACTAACAGTATTTTTTATGTACCTGATGAACCTGCTGCATTGCCTGCACCTAATACATTTCTTTTTCAGGAAGTGCAGATTCGTAAATTCTCCAATCAACAAAAACGATTAGGATTACATGCGAAGATCGAATACACGCTCAATAAAAATAATAAAATAACGCTCTATAATTTATTCTCTCAACTGGATGAATTTCAGCATCGTAATTATCACAACCCGTTGGGAGCAGGCGTTGCCACGAATGACATTCATGATCGATCTAAATTTACGAGGCAGAGAATATACAACTCAACGTTACGAGGAGATCATTACCTGACTGAAAAAATTAAAATGGATTGGACGTTAGTCTACTCCATTGCTACGAGCAGCACGCCTGCATGGTCAGATATGAATGTACGCTATCGTTATGACAATAATAGTGTGTTAGTTAGCCAGGAGCTATTGCCAGTTACTCAAATATGGACAAACAACAAAGATCAGGATAAAACGGGATATCTAAACTTCACCTATATGCCTGTTCATAACCTGGAAATTATGGCTGGTGGATTAGAGCGATTTAAAACACGCAATAATGTTTACACATCGTACGAACTAGGCACGTTAACATCGGGAGGAAGCTACGAGACATACACATCGATTGACAAAGCAGTATTTAATTTCACGCCAGCAACAAATGCTTATGCTAACCCTAATGATCCAAATAACTATACGGCCAAGGAAAATATAACAGCATTTTACGCACAAGGAAAATACAATATCGGCAGGCTGCAATTACTTGGTGGAGTACGGAATGAACTTACGTTACAAGAGTATCATTCACAGCTAACAGTCTATGCAGCTGGAAGAGATGGAAAAATAACTTACTCCGATCTTCTTCCCAGTATGCATTTCAAGTATGCTCTGTCTGAAAAACAAAACGTAAGACTCTCCTACTACAAAGCTATTTCAAGACCTAACTATTTTGAATTTGTACCAACGGAAATATCAGGCGATGTATTTACAGAAGCCGGTAACTATAAAATAAAACATACGAAAGCCGATAACTATGACTTGAGATATGAGATGTTCAGTCAGGGAAATAATCAATTGCTCGCTGGAGCATTCTATAAAAAGATATACGATCCCATTGAATATGGATTTGTACCTGTAACGGTTAGCAGTTCTAATGTTATTCCGCAGAACTATGGTACAGCAACAAATTATGGATTTGAGTTTGTTGTTACAAAATATCTTAGGAATTGGGGTGTGTCAGCAAATTATACGTACACAAAATCATCTTTAATACAAGCTAAAAAATATAAGGCTACTGTAACGGCTAGTGATGGTAGCACGACAATACAAAATTCACTGCGCAATCAAGATCGCCCCCTTCAAGGACAATCAAATCATATAGCGAACGCCTCTCTCCTTTATAAAAATCCGAAGCTTGGATTTGACGCTCAACTTTCATGGGTTTATACAGGAAGAAGAATCAACATTGTTTCTCCATATAAAGATCTTGACTACTGGCAACGTGGTTTTTCTCAGATTGATTTTTCTGCGGAGAAAAAGATCTATAAAAAATTCCAACTCTTTGTTAAAGTCACCAATCTCCTTGATGCACCGCTCATAACAGAAGTATTAAATCCCAATTACCTCAGCTCAGATTCACCAGGTCAGGATCGCAAGAAAAGTATAGTAGTTCAGAAAGATGTTTTTCATCAGACATTCTTAGCTGGTCTGCGCTTTAAATATTAGTCCAATTTAAAAATCCAACCAAATCACACAAACCCAGATGAAAACAAAAAACAGATTTATTAAACAACTCGTTTACATGGGAGGAATTCTCTCGATGATAATCGGAATTACTTCCTGTAACAGTAATGAAAAAGTTCAGGTAAGTGCTCCTTATTTCCAGGCTGGTCAGGCTATCAGTGACACAACAACTGGTGGATCTCTGAAGGGTACTATGCTCGCAGGAAAAACATATAGAATTAAACGCGACATTACAGTTAACGTAAATGATACGCTGGTAATCCAGCCAGGTGCTACATTATATTTTGCAGCAACACCTGCTGGCCAAAATGCCATAAGCATGATCGTTAGAGGAAATCTGCTTTCTCTTGGAAGCAAAGAAAAGCCTATTTACTTCACTGTAGAAAATCAAGCTAAGTCAGATGTTGCTGGCCAAGATCCAACAACTGATCCTGCCTATAAAGGATTATGGGGTGGTATATTAGGTGATACTACAACTAACAATATGATTATTAAATGGACTCATATCGAGTTCGGTTGTGGTAAGCTTCTTACATCTCCTGTGCCGGGAATTTCAAATGGCAATCCTGCTTACATGGTTTCTTTCGTTAATCCAAAAGGCATTTTCGTATTGGAAGATTCATGGGTATATGGTGGCGTTGATGATCCTATTCGTATTCAAGGCGGAAAGATAAACGTGATGAGAAATACATTTGAAAAAGGTGGTCTCTTTGGTGGTGAGTCTTTGAATGTTAAATCAGGAACAGAAGGAAACTATGCTTACAATGTAACAATTGGTTCTGCTACCAATGGTCCTAAGGCTTCAAACAAAGGAGGAAAAAATCCACAGACAAACATCTACATGTATAACAACACCATTGTTAACAGTGGATATAGAAGAAACGCTGATGGAAGAGGTGGTTCATTAAATTTCGAAGAAGGAGCAAAAGGACTTGCATTCAATAACATTGTTGTTAACTGCAAATATGGATTGAGAGTATTAACATCACCTAAAGGTAGTTCATCACAATATAGCGGCAACCCATTACCACCTGCTGACTTTGCCAACATAACATATGGCAACAACTGGTACTATGTTGATTCATTGAAACAGGCAAATCAAATTTATCCTGTTGAATCAGGAACAATTCCTCCAAGTTCTGATGTACCTTCATTTGCTACGCTTGGTATAACCATCACACATCCGGTTGAAGTGTATGATGGAACTGCCGCTGTTCGTGCAGCTGGCACTGATCCGCAATTTGTTGGGTATCCTTTGCCGGCAACAACAAGACCTATGGATGTTGCTTTTATAGCAGGTTCTGATTTCCATTTGAAATCAACTTCACCAGCATTGAATAAAGGGAACACAAGCTTTACGCCTTTACAAGTGGTTCCAGTAAGTGACAACTTCGGTTCATCTGGTATAACACCTCCAAATAAAGATTTGGGTGCTTATCCAAGTGATGGCTCTGGAAACCAACACTAGTAGCTATAAATACAATCAACTAAATGGGCGACTAATACTGTCGCCTATTTAGTTTAATAGATAATACAAAATGAAAATCATTTTCATCATCCTTACAAGCTTGTCTCTTGAGTATTCAGTTTTAGCGCAGACTAAAAACAAAGAGTCATTTTCAGTAATAGCGTTTGGCGACATGCCGTATTTTCTCCCCGAAGATTATTCCAGATTCGAAAATCTGATTAAGGCTGTCAATGAAGAACATCAGGCTTTTAATGTCCATGTTGGTGATATCAAATCCAGTAACACTCCTTGTTCGGAAGAGTCTTATCAAAAAATCTATAATTACTTTCAACAATTCAGCAAGCCACTCATTTATACACCTGGTGATAATGAATGGACGGATTGCAATAAAACGGCAGCAGGTAGTTACGATCCTGAAGAACGATTGGCTGTTATTCGCAAAATGTTCTTTAAAGACAAATCAAGTTTTGGCAAAGAAAAGTTATTACTAACAGATCAATCACAAAACCCTGCATTCTCTAAATACATCGAGAACAAACGCTGGACTTATAATACCATTGCATTCGCTACTCTCCACCTTGTGGGAACGAATAACAATTTTGTTCCTGAAAGTAAAAATCACAACAGTGAATACTATGAGCGAATGGAAGCCAACCTTGCCTGGCTGAAAGAAATATTCGCAGAGGCTAAGCGCAATAACAATCCGTGTCTCGTCATCTTTACACAGGCTGATATGTTTAATACTGTTAAAGAATCCTCAGGATTCACAGTCATTTTAAGAGAGTTAAAAAATCTTACTCTTGACTTCAAAAAACCAGTTTTATTGGTGAATGGTGATTCTCATAAATATCTTGTTGATAAACCATTTGTAAAAGATGATAAAATGAAACATGTCGTTGAAAATTTCACACGCCTGCAAGTCTTCGGTGAAAATGACATGCACGCCGTTAAAATTACTTTCCATCCAGAATCATCAAGCTTATATCAAATTGAAGAATTTCTAATAAAAGGTAATTAACAAGCATCTTAATGAGGCACTTCCTTTCTCTTCTGATCATATTATCATTTACACTGCTAAGCCTTTCAAATTGCTCTGATACTTCGCAAGCTCGTGTTGATGTGAAGGACACGACCACAATAAAGAAAGATACATTCTTCATTTCAAACTTTAGTGTTACAGATCTGCCTCAGAGTACTGCGTTCGATATTGGTACGGGCATTGGCCATGAGCAATACCTCAGCGAAATCTCAGGCATCTGTATGAGCTACGCGTACGACAGCGCAGTTTGGGTTGAAGAGGATTCAGGAAATGAAAATAAAATCTACTTGCTAAAATTTGATGGCTCACTCATGGGAAGTATTCGAATGCCTGTAGATAATCGGGATTGGGAAGATATGTCAATTGCTCCGGGGCCTATAGATGGTGTTCACTATATTTATCTGGCTGAAATTGGTGATAATTCAAAAAGCTACTCAACCAAATACATTTACAGATTTGCTGAACCATCAACAAATGTTCCTGTATTTGACAAAGATTTAAATTCTACTGTTGACATAATAACATTTCAATATCCGGATGGCAATAAAAATGCTGAGGCTGTGATGATTGATCCATCAACAAAAGATATTTATGTTATTTCAAAAGAAGATCAGGCAACTATCTATGTGGCCCGTTATCCGCAAAGTGTAAATACAAAAATTACATTAACGATCGTGGGCAAGCTGCCAATATCAACTGTTACTGCTGCTGATATTTCACCTGATGGTAACGAGATTCTAATCAAAAATTATCAACAAGTATTTTATTGGAAGAAGAAAGACAACGAAAGCATAAGTCAATTGCTTAAACAAAAACCTGTTCGACTTGCCTATAGCCCTGAGCCTAAAGGGGAATCTATTTGCTGGGCTACCGATGGTTCCGGATATTTTACGACTAGTGAGATTGTTGATAATGCTCCCGCGGAAATATTTTTCTTCAAAAGAAAATAGTACTAACGGCTAATCTATTGGTATGTCCTATTGCATGGTACCTGACGTCTTCATGACTGAACATATTTGAGGTACAAAAACGAGGGCATAAAAAAAACACTATCACACGCCTTGTGATAGTGTTTGCCTAAACCCTATGGTGATTTCAGGGATCACCTAGAAGAATTCTACTGTCCGAAAAGTAGACAATATTATAATTACTTGTTTACCGTATTTTTCAGGTTTTACGTAAGTATTTCTACGGTATTTTCACGATACAACCGGTTATTATGTGTTTTAAACCAAAATATCCCAAGCTTCATTCAACGATGCGATAGCTTGATGCGCTGTTAAGTCAAATTGACAAGGCACAACAGAGACATAATTGTTAGCAATAGCCCACTCATCATTGTCTTCTCCTTTATCAAAATTCACAAAATTGCCAGCCATCCAGAAGTAACGTCTGCCATTAGGATCGCGACGTTCGTCAAACTCTTCAACCCATTTGGCGTTAGCCTGACGACAAACTCGAATGCCCTTTATTGGCTCGTTACTCTTCTTGGGAAAATTAACATTCAACGCTACCCCTACTGGCAATCCCTTTGCCAATACCTGTAACGTGATCTTCCTGATGTATTCTTCTGTGTGTGAAAAGTCTGCATCGTGATTGTAGTCACATAATGAAAACCCAATAGCCGGTGTGCCTTCAATGGCACCTTCAATGGCTGCTGACATGGTGCCGGAGTATAAAACACTAATTGAAGTATTGCTTCCGTGATTAATTCCACTAACCACAACGTTAGGCTGGCGTCCTCCGCGAAGTACAAAATGTCTGGCCATCTTAACGCAATCCGCTGGCGTGCCTGAGCATTCATACGCCTGAACACCTTCAAATAATGTAGACGACTCTAATCGCAAGGTCTCTCCTACTGTAATAGCATGTCCCATGCCTGACTGCGGCCCATCGGGTGCTACAACTACAACATCACCGATCTGCTTCATGATGTTTATTAATGTGCTTATTCCTTTTGATGTAATACCATCGTCATTAGAAACAAGAATAAGTGGTCTTTCCATAAATTATAAAATGTAGATTAAAAAATTATTATATGCCTGTTAGTGAGTTGTAGTAGTCAACAACCTTCGCTAAATCATATTTATCAGTGATATCAAAATGGTTTTCTTTCATGTATTTTCTTACCTCTTCTGACTTTGGTTCCATCAGATCAAGTAGGTCTTCACGGGTACCATTGAACGTGGTGATGTTTTCTTTCTGATCCATGAGAAAGAATTTATTAACGAGTACAAGCCTGCTATAACTTCCTACATAATATGGCGTGTTATAGGTTTTATATTCCAATGCCTCGCGTGCTAACAAGGTGATCTTTCCTACGGCCAGGAGTTCAAAAAATATGGGTGCGCTATAGCCTCCGTTTATGTTGTAAGGTATTGTAAAGAACTGACGATACTTATGAACGGAGGTGTCGAAAATCTCAAAGAACAGAACCTTACGCGCCGTGAAAGTCTCAATAACTTTATCCTTAATGTTGAACTGAACCATGTCTTGTTGCAGATCATACTTCACAAAGCCTTTTAACGTGTCGCCACTTTGCAATACAATCTTTCCATCATGCCATAATTCAAAGGGCCACTTCTGTGCATGCGCAGCCGTTGTTGAAATGATCAGAAAAAAGCAGAGAGAGCGAATAATCATTTATGCTTTAAAATAGAGTGGCCTAATTTATCACGTTTGGTCAATAAGTATTTTTCATTATGCTGGTTGGGAACAATTTCTATCGGCACGTTTTCAATAATCTCTAAACCATAGCCCATCAAGCCAACTCGTTTTTTAGGATTATTAGTAATGAGTTTGATTTTGGTAATACCCAGATTACAAAGTATCTGTGCACCTACACCATAATCACGTTCATCCATATCAAAGCCAAGTTTAATATTTGCCTCAACAGTATCCAAACCTTCTTCCTGAAGTTTATATGCTTTGAGTTTATTCAACAAGCCAATACCTCTTCCCTCCTGCTTCATGTATAGAACAACACCTTTACCTTCGTTATCAACCATTTCCATAGCACGATGAAGTTGAGGACCACAATCACAACGGCATGATCCAAATATATCTCCCGTTACACATGAGGAGTGAACACGTACCAATACTGGTTCATCTTTTTCCCATGTACCTTTCACCAACGCCATGTGTACTTCACTGGAATTCTTTTGTTCAAAGGCAACCAATTTAAAATGTCCATGCTCTGTTGGCATGTCTACTTCAACCTGGCGGGTGATAAGTGATTCTTGTTTTAAACGATATTCAATTAAATCTTTTATAGAAACGAGCTTCAGATTAAAACGCTCGGCTACTTTTATCAGATCAGGAAGTCTGGCCATAGTACCATCTTCATTCATGATCTCTACCAATACACCAGCAGGTTTAAATCCTGCAAGTCTGGCAAAATCAATAGCTGCTTCGGTATGACCAGCTCTGTGAATTACACCGGCGCGTTTTGCTTTCAACGGAAAGATATGTCCGGGTTTACCTAACTCTTCAGGCTTTATATCCGGATCGGTGAGTGCGCGTATGGTTTTAAAACGATCATGCGCTGAGATACCGGTAGTACACCCGTGACCAATCAGATCAACGGAAACTGTGAATGGTGTTTCAAATACAGCGGTGTTTCTACCAACCATCATCTCAAGTCCAAGTTCATCGCATCGGTCTTCAATGAGTGGGGCGCAGATTAATCCACGGCCGTGAGTGGCCATGAAGTTTACAATTTCCGGAGTAACACATTCAGCAGCGCAAATGAAATCGCCTTCGTTCTCGCGATCTTCATCGTCTACTACAATTATCACTTTACCGTTGCCAATATCTTCAATCGCTTCTTCGATGGTATTTAATCGTATTTCGCTCATCTCCCTTAATTTCGTAAATTTTTCTATTCTTCACTAATTTCAAAACTCTAACAAAAAAGATATACACTCTGTTCCTTACCTCGCAACAACAATTCCCAAAACACTGGCCAGCTCTTTCTCCGCATTCTTTAACTGCTCATGAATGGTAAAGTATTTTTCAAGGTCTGGTTCAGTCTTGGCAAGCTTCATTTGTCCGAGATTTTCGTCAATAAGCTTCTGAATTAACCTGAACTTCAATCTTAACACATTAGAATATGCCACCTCGTGCAAAATTTCTTTCTCATGCGGAAAGTAAATGCGATACTTTTCACTCCAGCTCTTGCTCGTTTCATAACGGGTAGTCATCAGTTCGGTTACAGCACTTTTAACCTGCTCCGAACTATTTTCCATGAAGTAAAATGTATCAACCACCTGTCCTTCGGCAAGGCCTTTTTTAAAGATGAGATAAATCTCTTTATATAATGGATTGATAAACTCCACATCTTCAAGCTCAGCCATTAAAAAATCAATGACACGTTTCTCTTCATAATTACTCTCAGCATAATTTAACAGCAAGCGAATAGTCTCCCGCTCCTGAAGTTGAATCATGCTGCTATTATCAGTCTTTGCAAGTGGTTCATCATCAACCATCAGATCAACTGGCGGTTCCTGAATTGCTGACGGACGCGAATGAGATTCCTGATCTTTCTTCTGTTTGTCCTTGATCAGGATCTTATTAAGTTCTGAAAGCAATACATTCTCGCTGATCTTCAGCAAGTGCCCGGTCTCCTGAATATAGACCGACCGTTTGATGGCATCAGGTATTAATGAAATGCTGGTAACAATCTCGCGAATGGCTTCTGCTTTCTTGATGGGATCATGCGAAGCATCCGACGCATATAAATCAATCTTGAATGATATGAAGTCTTTAGAATGATCAAGCAGATATTTCTTAAACTCGGTGCTACCCATTTTCTTCGAGTAGCTATCCGGATCTTCACTGTCGGGCAGTAATACAATGCGAACATTAAGACCACCTTTCAGAATCAGATCGATGCCTCGCAGTGCAGCTTTGATACCCGCAGCATCACCGTCAAACAACACTGTTACATTTTCTGTAAACCGGCGAATGAGTTTGATCTGCTCTTCTGTTAACGCTGTGCCTGATGATGCTACTGCATTATCAACATCGGCCTGATGCATGGAGATCACATCGGTATAACCTTCTACCAAGTAACAGAAGTCTTCACGACGAATGGCGTTCTTAGCCTGGAACATACCATAGAGCACATTACTCTTGTGGTAAATTTCTGTTTCAGGCGAGTTAATGTATTTAGGCTGATCTTTTTCCTTGGTGAGAATACGCGCACCAAACGCAATGACCTTACCG
>DATJHZ010000270.1:0-9358 GCA_035493595.1 Cyclobacteriaceae bacterium
CGGATGGATGTCATTCCATTCTCCAACATCAATGGCAACTGCCATACCTGTATGGGGCAATGAAAGCGTTTTAAGTTGTGCTTCACGCATCAACGCCCAATTGCTCTCCGTTGGCTGATCGTTAGCTTTCATGTAGTTTGGTAGCTGAACCAACAAGAAAGGAAACTCTCCCTGATTCCACTTTGCTCGCCAGTTACGAATCAATGCCGGTAACAATGAACGATACTCGATTGGATCATCTGCATTAGATTCTCCCTGATACCACAGTACACCTTTCATGTTATACTTTGTCAATGGAGCAATCATGGCATTGTATAAACCAACAGGCTTCCATCGTACAAAAGTTTGTCCTGGCAAAGCTTCCATCGTTGCACCAAGTTTGTAATGCCAGTCACCTTTCAGATCAATGACCTTCTCTTCACAAGCCAGTTGATATGGTTTATCTACAGCGAATCCTCCTTCGCCTGAATTACTGATCACCCGCACAACAATAGTATTAACCCCTTCTTTTAAAAGTGTTGATGGAATCTCATAACGTCGTGGTGGATATTGATAACCTGTGGTGCCAACAAATGCTCCGTTAACAAAAACAGAGTCTGCGTCAATAATTCTTCCCAGGAGTAACTTTACAGGTTTACCAAGCATATCAGCTGTAACGTTCACCTCTTTTCTAAACCACACAACTCCGTTCACTGCTCCTAATGAACTTGATGACCAATATCCGGGAATCTTCATCGTACTCCAATCAGAAGTATTTAACGCAGGACTATACCATGGATTTTGAGAATCTTTATAACCTTCATCACGTTGTCTTAGTAGTTTATACCATGCATCTGATCTTGCTCTATCATCGCGCTCAATTTGCTGGATGAGTGTGCTGTCTTTAAATCGCTGAGCTTCATTATAGTGAACTGGAAATTCTTTGCAGGCATCTTCACTTAACCACGCCTCTGCAGGAGAACCGCCAAGACTCGAGTTGATCAAACCGATAGGCACATGATATTTTTCATAAAGCTCATTGGCAAAAAAATAAGCTACCGCAGAAAAAGCTAATACATTCTTCGGCGTTGTCTTCACCCAGCTACCCGATTTTAAATCTACCTCTGGTGTATTGAAATTATATCGCTGAGGTACCGCAAAATAACGAATAGAACTATTCTCAGCATTGGCAATATCGTTTGGATAAAGTGGACTCACACGCTTCATCGATATCTCCATATTCGATTGGCCCGAGCATATCCATACGTCGCCAATTAAAATATCATTTATAGTTATCGTGTTACTTGCTGCAACTGTCATGCTGTAAGGACCACCAGCTTTGAAGGAAGAAAGATCAACAGACCAATCACCTTTTGCATTAGCTGTAGTCTTGTACGACTTATCATTAAAATTAATAGTGACCTTTTCATTTGCACCGGCCCACCCCCATATTCGAATTGGCTTATCACGTTGCAGCACCATCCCATCACTGATAAGGCGTGGAACTCTTACCTGCGCGGTTGCAAAACTTGCAATTAATGTGAAAGCGATTACGAGATTTTTATAGTTCATTTTTTATTGTTAGTTAATGGTCAATGGTCCATAGTCGATGGACAATAGTCAATTAGCCAGACTGTAGTTAATGAGTTGCATTGCTATGGTCTATGGACCATTGACTATCGACTATTTTAACAAAAGTACACCCCATGCTTCCATCACCTTTCCTTCCTCCAAATATAACTTAGCCAGTTGATGAATGGCCTCCTCTCCTTTCGATAAAGCTTCAGCTACTTCTGGTTGTGAACGTAGGGCCTTGATGCTTGTGGCATCCGGTAAATGTTCGGTATTGCCTAACAAGCCAAGATCATTACCGGTGAGCACTTTGCTTAATCGTATGCTCTGTGGAATCTGATCAACGCCTATACCTAATGTAGTCAAAGGCTTTGGTACTTTAAAGATAGCATTGCCTTGCGCGCGACAATACCAATCGCCACCCATACGGGCAACAGTATCAATTTTAAAAGGGTCTATGATGCCCTCATTATCAAAGATATCATCGCTGAAATGCGCCAAAATAATTTCACTTATGATAAGATTACCAGCACCCGGTGTTTCTCCCAACGGAATTACTTGCCTTACAAGGCACTCAAACGCCACTGGCGATTCGGCAACGCGTGGTGGTTTTACTTTTTGTGACGCTACGGGAGTCAGTCCGGCTTTAACAAACTCATTTACTCCTTTTGCATATTCAGTACTTGCCAAGGATGTTTGCTGTACCATACTATAATTCACAATGTTTACTACAACTTCTGGCACTTCAAGAATATTTTCATAAGAATGTTTTGTTGTATTATCACGAACTCTTCTCGATACAGAGAAGACCAACATAGGAGGATTTAAACTTACGAGATTAAAAAAACTGAATGGACTTAAATTAACATTACCATTCTTGTCAACAGTGCTTGCAAACGCAATTGGCCGTGGTGATATAGAGCCTTGTAATAAAGGCGTTAGCTTGGCAATTGATATATCTTTGGGATCGATGGTCATTCGTTAATAGTTATCTGTTAATAGTCATCAGTCTATGGTCAATAGTCAATCGATTTACTTTATTAAGTTCATCATAATTCCGAAGGGATATTTTTCATGTTAAGAGTGAAACATGTCACTCCTTCGGAGTTCAAATTCATCGCAATCACTACTCTATAATCATGTCAACCCTTCGTGCTTGTCGTTAACCATTGAATATATTAATCTGAAATCTGAAATCTGAAATCTGAAATCTGAAATCTGAAATCTGAAATCTGAAATCTGAAATCTGAAATCATATTATAATTCCTTTACATTCTCCAAATCCAATCCTCACATTATCTTTCTCAGCATGGCCACGAATGATTATGGTGTCGCCATCTTCTATGAAAGTGCGCGTAACGCCATCGTTAAGTTTAAGTTCATTCTTGCCATTCCACGTAAGTTCTAGTAAAGAACCAAACGAGTCTGGTGTCGGACCACTAATTGTTCCGGAAGCATATAAATCACCCGTCTCTATATTGCAGCCGTTAATGGTATGATGAGCGAGTTGTTGGTTCACGTTCCAATACATGTATTTAAAATTGGAACGACTGATAACGGTTTCGCTTGATCCTTGTGGTTGTAAACTTACCTCTAACGAAATATCAAAATTGCGTTTACCTGTATATTTTAAATAGGGCAATACTTCTGGTTGTTGTGCAGGTCCATCTGTACGAAAAGGTTCAAGTGCATCTAACGTTACAATCCATGGCGAAATAGTAGAGCCAAAATTCTTACCTAAGAAAGGTCCGAGTGGCACATACTCCCATTGCTGAATATCGCGCGCCGACCAATCATTAAATAATACAAAACCAAAAACATGATCATCTGCATCTTGTGTTGTGATGGATGTGCCAAGCATGGTGCTCGTGCTGGTAATAAAAGCTACTTCTAATTCAAAGTCCAACTTTCTGCTTGGTGAAAATATTGGGTTCTCGACATCCGGTAATTTAATCTGACCTTTGGGCCTATGTATGGATGTACCTGAAACAACAATGGAGGAGGCTCTTCCATGATAACCAACTGGCAGATGTTTCCAATTGGGTAACAATGCATTTTTTGGATCACGAAACATGCAGCCCACATTTGTTGCATGCTCTTCACTGCTATAAAAGTCGGTATAGTTTGGAATATGAACAGGCATGAGCATCTCAACTTCTTTCATTGGAATTAAAGCCTTGGCACGAACATCTGAATTTAATTTCAACTCATCATTATCATCACGTAATAATGCCGAGATACGTTCACGCACTTCACCGCACTTCTTGCGACCAAGTGCTATAAAGTCATTCAAATATTTTTGATTGAAAATGCCCGGAGATAAATTCAATGAACTGAAAAATCCATTGGCATGAAGGTATGCCAGATCAAGAACCTGATCACCAATAGCGACACCTGCAACTGGTGATTTATCTTTTGATTTGAAAATACCAAAAGGTAAATTCTGAATGGGGAAATCAGAACCCTTGGGCACGTCTATCCAGCTCTTTAAACCGGGGTCGTTGGCATTCGTCATGCGTTATCTCTCGTTTATTCAAAAATCAGCATTCCAAGTGAAAGACGCAACGAAGCACGATGGTGATAGTTAGGATTTATACAATTACTTTTGAACGTGAATTCAACTCAGCAACTTCCGCAACAATTCAGTGAACAGATGAGACGCCTCATTGGTGTTCATTACGATAACTTTGCAAAAGCTCTCGATCAACCTTCACCGGTCAGCATTCGAATCAATCCACATAAACTATCAACGCGCAATTCTCCAACGCCCATTCCCTGGTGTTCAACGGGAACATACCTGGCTGAACGGCCAAGCTTTACGCTTGACCCAACTTTTCATTCCGGCGCATATTATGTTCAAGAGGCAAGCTCTATGTTTCTGGAACAGGCTCTTAAACAGACAACGGATCTTAATCAACCACTACATGTTCTTGACTTGTGTGCTGCACCAGGAGGAAAGTCAACGCACATACTAAGTCTGATCAACAATGAAAGTTTATTAATCAGCAATGAAGTAATCCGATCTCGTTCTACTATTCTTTCTGAAAATATTCAAAAATGGGGACATGCTAATGTTGTTGTCACCAACAATGACCCAACAGATTTTCAACGACTCAAGGGCTTCTTCGATGTTGTTGTAGTTGATGCTCCCTGTTCAGGTGAAGGCTTGTTTAGAAAAGATCCGGAAGCCATGAAAGAATGGTCGCCAGATAATGTTAATCTGTGCTGGATGCGACAACGACGTATTGTAAGCGACATCTGGTCCACCATAAAACCGGGAGGCATATTGATCTACTCCACCTGTACATATAACCGCTTGGAGAATGAAGAGAATCTTCAATGGATCAATAATGAATATGATGCTGAGTTCATCGAACTTAAAACAGAACCATCATGGGGAGTTGAAGAGGTTAAGGAAGGTGATATTGTTGGTTATCACTTCTATCCTCACAAAGTACGCGGCGAGGGTTTCTTTATCGCGGCCATCAGAAAAACATCAGCGCAGGACAGCATTCATATCAAACAAAAAAATAAAATCTTTCAACGCCCAACTGTAAAAGTTGCTGAACAACTTAATCACTGGGTGAAAGACGTTCAGAATAAAACATTTTTGATGTTCAAAGAAAACATCCTGATGGTGCATGCTTCGAAAGTACAGGAGATAGAATTTCTTACGCAGCAACTTCATATCATTACAGCTGGCACAACTGTAGCTGAAGTGAAACATGATAAACTCATTCCCGATCAGGCCTTTGCCTTAAGTCTTGAAATTCAAAACAATTTCTTCAATGAAATCGAACTGACACGCGAGCAGGCATTGCAGTATCTTCGGAAAGAAACAATTCAATCTATTGAAAGCAAGAAAGGATTTGCACTTTTTAAATTTGAAAATCTTGCACTCGGTTGGGCCAATATTCTTGATAACAGAATTAACAACACGTATCCGGCTAACTGGAGAATACGAATGACCGGGTGATTACTCAACCCGGTCATTCTAACCAACCTGTAATAAATAAACTTAGTGAGAAGCCATGATGATATCCATGATACCATCGGGTAAGGCGGAGCCACTAAAAAAGATACCCACGCATAACACTTTTTCAAAGTAATTTGATCGCTCCATTGCCAATGGCAACGTACTAACGGACAACGCTGTAAATGTTATAGCAAATACAATCGTCATAACAATCACTACGGCAACCGAACTGGAGAAGATTATGGACACGATACTAAATAAGATCAAACCGAAACTTACCCAGAACGAACGCATCAAACCATATTTATTAACTACGTTGCTAAGTGGCAACGACAAAAATGCTGACAGCACAAGTATTGATACCAACACAATCTTGCCATTCACATTGTCTAAAATACTAACCAGCTGTTTTTCATAAACATCAGGAAAAACATTGAATAAAATAGTTGTTGCAAAACCTAATGTTGCCCCTAAGAAAAAGATGAGTTTATAATCTGAACGTTGCGTATCAAGTTTAAAGGAAACATTAGGCCTCGCCTCTTTGCCATCACTCATCTTAAAAAGATCGGCAGATGATTTCTTCAGGGCCAGTCCTGATATAGCCACAACAGCACCTCCAGCCATAAACGTAAGTGGCGCACCGATGTAATCAATGATATCAACAATAACCGGCTCTAACGAATAAATAAGATTAGCCACGATGGTAAGGATAGCCATTGCTCGTGGTAGTTTGTTTACGGGCATAAACAACTCCATGGTAGAGAGCGCGGGGCTTGTAAAAATACTCATGGCGATAAGCCAGAAGATAATGAGGATTGGTAAGATCCATTTAAAATACTCGCCCGGGTTACTGAACAACGTAAACGAAACGGCCATAAAAATCATAGCCGCAAAACTTATCCCCGCCGTAATAACCGGTATGCGGTGCCCCATCTTTAACCTGAACCTATCGCCCAGACGACCAGCGATGGGGGGCGTAATTACCAGGATAACACCCTGAGCAATGAGCAGCAGTAACGTAAAATCTGTAAAATGAAATTGTGTGAGTAGTTTGGGCTGGTAATTTTTATAGGCAATCCAGCCGATAATAATTGATCCGTATAGAGCAGCCAGCGCCCCGAGCTGTTTCCAATGGATTGAAGTTGAGTCATTCTTTGAGTACGCAAAAGCTTCCATAAATCGTTTTAATTTCAATCAATTTACGAAGCCAGCGCAACATCTGGATTTTACCTGCCAGAGTATTTTAAAAACTGGCTATTAAGCTCATTTTCCTTATTTTTGCGGTCCGTTAGGCGTTAATAGTGTCAACTTCACCTGATGACAACTGGCTAATAACTATTAACATTTTAACCATTGAGCAATAACGATTAATTGAACAAGAATGCTGTCAACGAAGTACAATCCTGCCGAAGTAGAAGATAAGTGGTACCAGTATTGGATGGAAAAAGGATTTTTTCATTCTGAACCTTCTGATAAGGAACCCTACACTATTGTCATCCCTCCGCCAAACGTAACGGGTGTGCTCCACATGGGGCACATGCTTAATAATACTATTCAGGATATTCTTGTGCGCAAGGCTCGGATGGAAGGTAAGGAGGCTTGCTGGGTTCCCGGCACTGACCATGCTTCTATTGCTACTGAGGCTAAAGTTGTGGCCATGCTTCGCGAAAGAGGAATCAAAAAATCTGATCTGAGCCGTGAGGAGTTTTTGAAATATGCCTGGGAGTGGAAAGAAAAATATGGTGGAATCATTCTTGAGCAATTAAAAAAACTTGGCGCTTCATGCGATTGGGATCGTACACGTTTTACGATGGACCCTCCCATGTCAGAGGCGGTAATCGATGTGTTTATTGATCTTTATAATAAAGGAAATATCTACCGTGGCCTTCGCATGGTAAACTGGGATCCGGCAGGAAAGACAGCTTTATCAGATGACGAAGTAATTCACAAAGAAGTTCAAAGCAAGTTTTATCATATCCGTTATCAGATTGAAGGCACTAATGATTTTCTAACTATCGCCACCGTGCGACCAGAAACCATCATGGCTGATAGTGCCATCTGTGTTAACCCTGCAGATGAACGTTATAAACATCTCAAGGGAAAACGTGCCATCATTCCGTTGATCAATCGTGCAATACCAATCATTGAAGATGATTATGTAGCGATTGATTTTGGGACAGGCTGTTTGAAAGTTACACCTGCTCACGACATGAACGATTATGAGCTTGGCAAGAAACACAAGCTTGAAGTAATCGATATCCTGAATGAAGATGGAACACTCAACGCATTAGCTCAACTCTATGTTGGCGAAGATCGTTTCATTGCACGCAAGAAAATTACTAAAGCCTTAGAAGAGAAAGGACATCTTGTAAAGGTTGAAGATTATACCAGCAGCGTTGGATTCTCTGAACGTACCGATGCTGTTATCGAGCCAAGACTTTCACTGCAGTGGTTTGTGAAGATGGAAAACATCACCAAGCCCGCATTGGTGAATGTGATGAACGATACTATTAAACTATTGCCTCCAAAATTTAAGAATACATACAATCATTGGATGAGCAACGTTCGCGATTGGTGTATCTCACGCCAGTTGTGGTGGGGACAACGTATCCCTGCATGGTATGATCGCGCTGGCAATTATGTTGTAGCGAAGACAAAAGAAGAAGCTGTTGAAAAATTCAAAGTTCAAGGTTCAACATCTGGTGCAGCTGACATCAGGCAAGATGAAGATGTATTAGACACATGGTTCTCTTCATGGTTGTGGCCGATCTCTGTATTTGATCCTTCAATCTTTGGTGATGCAAAAAACAAAGGCAACAAAGATCTGAACTACTACTATCCTACTAATGATTTGGTAACAGCTCCTGAGATTCTTTTCTTCTGGGTAGCACGTATGATCATTGCAGGTTATGAGTATCGTGGGCAAATGCCATTTAAAAATGTTTACCTCACGGGAATTGTACGCGACAAGCTAGGACGTAAAATGTCTAAGCAGTTAGGCAACTCACCGGATCCACTTGATCTCATTGCCAACAATGGTGCCGACGCTGTTCGCACTGGCATGCTCTTTAGTTCAGCTGCAGGTAACGATTTACCCTATGATGACAAGCTTGTAGAGCAAGGCAGAAACTTTGCCAACAAAGTTTGGAATGCCTTCCGTCTTGTAAAAGGATGGAATATCGATAACTCACTTTCAATTCCCCAAGAAAACAAAGTAGCTATCGAATGGTTTGAATCAAGACTAAACCAGTCTCTCGCTGAGATAGAAGATCATTTCAGCAAGTTCAGGATATCAGATGCACTGCATTCTGTTTATAAATTAATCTGGGATGATTTCTGTGCCTGGTATCTGGAAATGATCAAGCCTGAGTTTGGTAAGCCTATTGATGAAGCTACGTATAACAAGACGATTAACTTCTTTGAAACAATATTAAAAGTATTACATCCGTTTATGCCATTCATCACGGAAGAGTTGTGGCATGAATTGAATGAAAGAAGCGAGCGCGATTGCATTCTCGTTGCGCCATGGCCAAAAGCAGGTGCATCAACCGCAGCCATTCTTGAAGAAGCATCATTCTCTTTTGAAGTGATAACCGAAGTACGCAACACTCGCAATGCTAAAGGCCTATCACCTAAAGAAGCGTTGAAACTTTTGGTGAAAGGAGATGGAGCTAAGTCATCCGTGAAATCATTCTGGCCTATCATTAAAAAGTTATCCAACCTAAGTGAAGTATCTTTTGTTGGTGAACAACCTGCTAATGCTACAGCTTTTATTATCAGATCAACGGAGTTTTATATTCCACTGGAAGGAAAAGTTGACACCGAAAAAGA
>DATJHZ010000271.1:0-5933 GCA_035493595.1 Cyclobacteriaceae bacterium
TTTATCTGAACCACGAGAACACGGTACTCAAATAGCGCAGCCATTCTTTTTCGCAGAAGGCAATCAGCAAGATGAACAGCGTAAACTTACTTCTTCCATATTGCTCTTTGGTGGATTTCAAATATTCGATAAGAATGGAACGGATATCTCATCAAAGTTCACCATGACACTGAAAGAACTGTTTGCGCTAATCGTTCTTCATTCTGTAAAATTTGAAAAAGGTGTTTCAGCAACGGCTATTCAGGAATGCCTCTGGCCAGATAAGGATGAGGTCAGTGCTCGTAACAATCGAAATGTTAACGTAAAGAAATTACGTACACTGCTTGAAGAGGTCGGTGGCATATCCATCGAGAATAACAACTCATACCTGAAGCTCACCATGGACGAACAGATTTTCTGTGACTACCAGGTTGTATACAAACTACTCAGTCGCGACAAGAAAAATACTCCTGATGAGAACGACAAAATCAGCGCCATCATTGCGAATGTAAAACGGGGAAGCCTTCTCCCAAATCTACAGGCGTCGTGGCTGGATAGTTTCAAATCAGATATCTCCAACCAGGTAATTGATACGTTGATAGAGTATTCTCAAAAACTGGACAGTAATAAAGATGACAAACTGTTGCTGGAAATTGCCGATGCCGTATTCATGTATGACTCGATCAACCAGGAAGCACTTGTCATTAAATGCTCTGTATTGAATAAAAAAGGAAAATATTCTCTTGCTAAAACCTGGTATGATCACTTTGTAAAAGAATATAAAAATCTTTACGCAGAGAATTACCCTCGCACATTTGAAGATGTGATCTCTTAATAATTGTAATTTGACGTTTATCAATTACAATTATTAAATCAAACAAGCCGTCAAGAAACTCGTTAAAAATTCATAGTCTGCATACCTTTAATTGTTGGCTGCAACATTAAATATCATGCGTTCTGCTCGCAAGCCATTTAACTATCGTTGAGCCACGATAATCAGAGAAGTTGTATTGTCCAAGTGAGCTTAATCTATCACCAAATTATCTTGGAGACCTGGTACATTGAAAATGTCCATACAATAGAACACACTGTAAAATCCATTAATGTTTGAAAATCGTAAGTTTTCGTTTGATTTTCATTGATGTCAACTTATTCTCAATGCTCACTTTTGCACCGTAATTATTCAAAGCATTGTTGTTCGAACCAGTGCTTTCAAAATTATGTGGTCAAAAGAAATTTAAACAAACAAAAACTTAAACAAGAAACAATGAGCAACAATGACTTTAATGAAAGAATCAGTGCGATAGAAGCAAAAATCAAAATAAAAGAGCTTGTTGATAATTTTGCAATATTAGGAGATCAAAAAAAATTGAAAGAACAATCTTTACTTTTTACAGAAGAAGGGATTGTAGAGTTGTATTTCAACGACCAACTTGCCTCAACACTAAAGGGACGTAAAGAAATTGAAGACGTATTTACAGCCTTCACGAAAACTTTTGAAACTGTTTATCATTTCAACGGACAGCACACCATAACTATTAATGGTAATAAATCAACAGGAATTGCTTATTGTCTTACAGTATTAGTTGGTGAGGAGAATGGCAAAAAAATAAAAACTACCTACGGCATTCGTTACCAGGATGAATATGTATATGAAACCAATCAATGGTTGATTGCAAAACGTAAATCAACATTTGCATGGCAAGACAAAGAAGAACTTGGGCAATAATTATTTTTAATAAACTACGGTTTTTGTAGTCTCATATGAATACCGCTAATCAGGTATACCTGCAATTAAAAAGCCTGAAGCCTTAAGGTCTCGGGCTTTTTAATTGTCGTGCCGCTAGAACCACAATTGTAGAGTTCCAATAGTATAAATTATCTATGGTCTTAAGTAATTTTCTTACTTTCACGCATAGAGCAAAACCTTTTAGGATTTTATGCAGGACTCTACGACTTCAATTCAGATATTGTTAGACTACTTTGAGTCTCTTCTCCCGTTGAGTCATGAAGAGAAGGAACTTGTCAGAGCGAAATTTCATCCGCACCTGTTTTTGAAAAAGCAATTCGTTTTGCAGCATGGCGATATTTGTGAGTATTTCAATTTTGTTGTTCGCGGTTGCCTCAGACTATATAAAGTAGATGACAAAGGATCTTACCATATCCTCCAGTTTGCTACTGAAAATTATTGGATACTAGACTTGGCCAGCTTCCATAAAAAAACTCCATCTACACTGGATATCGACGCGATGGAAGATTCAGTAGTACTTCGCATTAAGCATAGTGATCTGATTGATCTTTACCTGAATGCCCCAAAATTTAACAGAATCTTTCGCGTCTTATTAGAAAACCATTTCATGGAACAACAGGAACGAATCGGACAGTTGTTTAGCTCAACTGCCGAAGAGCGTTACCAGTTGTTTTTGGATACTTACCCACATCTTCTCAACCGGTTATCGCAAGTACAAATTGCTTCTTACCTGGGAGTTACTCCTGAATTTGTGAGTCGTATTCGAGGTCGCATTGCAAAACGCGACAAGTAATATCTTAAACTAGATCAATACTTTTTCTTAAACCAGGTCATTGGTGTAGCCTGGCTGTTTGATGTTGCTTTGTATCAACAAAAGTTAATCATCAACTAAAACAAAAAGTATATGTCAAGTAACAAATCAAAAGTAGCCGTGATAGGCTTAGGGAACATTGGAAAAGTGGTTGCTTCAAACCTCGTTAAAGGAAATCGTGAAGTAATAATTGCCAGCCGTAAATTGGAAGATGCCAAAGCGTTGGCTCAACAATTAGGAAGTCTTGCCAAAGCTGCCGAAGTACCTACGGCGATTAAGGAAGCAGACATTGTTGTAATGTCAGTATCGTTCAGTACAATTAAAGAGTTGCTCACAAAGTATGCAACGGAGTTACAGGGTAAAATCATTGTTGATCCTTCAAATCCAATTGCTCCTGATGGCAAGGGTGGATTCAAAAAAATTATTGATGCTCATGAATCTGCCGGGCAGATTATTGCAGGGTTACTTCCGAAAGGTGCAAAATTAGCAAAGGCGTTAGGCACACTAGGTGCAGGCTCTTTAGCAAGTGCTGCATACAGAAAACCCGAAGCTGCTGTTTTGTTTTTTGCTACTGATGACAATAGCATCAACACTAAAATTGAAGAACTGATCAGCGACAATGGTTTTGAACCAGTTCATGTTGGACATATAGATCAGTCTATTCGCATTGAAGTATTTGGAGAGTTACATGAGTTTGGTGCGCTTGGCAAGGTGGTTACAAAGTCTGAATTGAAACAGCCAGCTTAATTTATCTAACCAACATTTTATGAGATAAAGAAATGACCCAATCATTTTGTTATGATTGGGTCATCTTCATTGTTTTAAAAATACTTGGTGAATCTTAATCTTAACGAAAATGGAGTTCCTGGTGTGAAGTTAATTTCTTCAACGGGAGCTGCCTCGTTCTTAAGACGAGACTCAGTAGCGAACTGTGCTTCCTTCCATTTTGTATTGAAAAGATTTTCTATAGACGCTCCGATCTCCCAGGTTTTTTGGGTGTAGTTAACGATCGCGTCAGTTATGAAATATCCTTTTGCCACGATAGTATTGTCCTCATTCGCGGGACGATCGCCAATATAACGATACCGCAGACTTCCATTAAATCCGGATTGTCGCCGTACCGTTAATCCTGCTATGCTCGTGTGTATAGGAGCAAGCGGAATGTAATTTTCTCCTTCTGGAAGTCCTTTCGCTCTGGGCTTTGTTACATTCACATCAACATCTGCAAATAGCCATGAATTTATCTGGTATCGAATTGATGCATCTATTCCCATTCGTTTTGTTTTACCGCTCGGCTCTACTATACCTTCATCACCTGAATACACAAATTCCTGATCCAGATCAAGACGCCACAAGGCTGTATGTACGAGAAGCTGAGGTGCTATCTTAACATCAGCACCTACATCAAGACCATACGCTCTTGGTAAAATTTTCTTTCCATCTTGTGCCACCACAACCCGCGCGTCGTTAGAATGAAATCCGGTGCCTGAACGAACAAAGAGACTCACATTGCGTGATGCCTGATAATTGATATTAAACTTTGGACTGACAATGGCTTTACCCACTGTAGGTGGTTGCGTTGTGTTTAACTTATCCTGATAAGAAAAATGAAAGTAATCTAATCGTACTGCTGCATTAACAGAAAATTTTTCTGAGAGGAACAATGTCTCACTGAGATAACCATTTGCATTCAACTCTCTGATGTCACCATACATAACGTGATTAAGAAAGCTTCTCTTCACTGTATGATCCAATGCTATATTATTGACAACATCATATCTTGTGCCTGCACCTACCTCAGTTTTCAAAAGTTTGCCGAGCAGGTTTGATGTATGCAGGTATCGTGATTTATAGCCATACACCCAGCGACTGTCCTTCTGATTGATTTGATCTCCGTTAACCGGGTCATTCAAATAAAACGTAAAGTTCGAAAACAGATTGAAGTCGTATCGGATTGCATACGCTTGATTTTCAAAAGTTCCGCCATTATCAGCATGGTGAATAAGTTTTACATAGGCATTGAATCGATTGGTGTTGCCACCTTCAGTCGGATCAATTGATCCATATCTGGATATGACTCCCTCCTCTACTGCCCGATCGGGTATCTGGCCACTTGCATTCCATTTACTGGTGAAGGCAGTTACAGCTGCGGTAAGAGTAGTTCTTTCCGATAACTGTGATCTGAACTTTGCCTGAAGATTAAATCGTTTAAAATTTTGATTGTTGTCAAAAAATCCATCTGATTTAAAAAATTCAGAAATAACATAAGCATTAGATTTTTTCGTTTCCAGAAAATTCAAACCAGCAGCCACTCTTCCGGTGTTGAATGATCCACCTTCTAGTCTGGCAAAATTGCGATCCAATTTATTCTTAGTCTCGAAAGCAACGTAGCCCGCTGTGTTCAGATCACCTTTGTTGGCAAAGTATGGGCCCTTGTCAAAATCGACATAGTTGATTGCTTCAGGCATAAGAAAATGCAAGTCTGCATAACCCTGACCATGTGCATGAGAAACCATATTTACAGGAAGCCCATCAACCTCGACATTAATATCAGTTCCGTGATCACAATCAAAACCACGAAGAAAGATTTGTTCAGCTTTTCCACCACCAGCATGCTGAGCAATGAATAAACCTGGAACCATCCGCAGAACATCCTGTGAAGTATTAACAGGGCGGAATTTAATGTCAATCTCCGACAGAGTATTAATTGGACGATCTGTTGACGAGGTGACAACAACATCTGACAATTGAATTGCTCCCGGCTTCATCTCAACATTCAATGTAGCCGTTGCATTATCCTGAATATTTATAGAAACGATTTGTGTTTCATATCCAATAAATGAAATCACAATTTCGGTTTGTGCAGCTTTTATGTTTTGAATACGAAATTTACCTGACCTGTCTGTAACCTGACCATTGGTTGTACCTTTGATAACAACACTTGCACCTACAATGGGTTCGTGTCGCTCATCTGTAACAAAACCTTGAACATAGCTTTGACCAAACAGTTGTAACGTACATATAGAAATAAGTAGAAATAGAATTATTCTTTTCATAAATGAAAATTTGCTGGAATAGCATTAGCCATCCTCTCCTGTGAGATGATCTCAAAAAAATTAAATAATAAATTAAAGGGAGCTAAACGAAAAGAATTGTCAATGGCGGAGGAGTAGGCGGAGATGAGTGAATGCAATATGATGACTCCGCGATTCTTGTATTGTGCATTAAAAGAACAACGTTGGAAATCGAAGCGAACTCATCTATTGATTTTGAGAATTGATAAGCAAACCAGACCAGGTTGTCCATGTGTTGATTTTCTTCCATCTGGTAAGCAAACTTCATTTTACCAAAGTGATGATGATCACCAACAGAATGAGTTGAATATGATTTATG
>DATJHZ010000272.1:0-5561 GCA_035493595.1 Cyclobacteriaceae bacterium
TGTTATAAATCCAAAAGAAGAAGGTATTGCTATATATTCCTTTACACTTCCCAGCAATGTTTGTATAAACAATATCATAGTAAATCCTGGCACGTTTAGCACCTATAAAGAAAGTGCTTACATCAGAATTAATAAGAATGCACCAACTGAGAAATCAAATAATTATACTACGCTTACTATTGGCGATGTTAAGTTTGTAAACTCAAAAAACAATTTCAGGCTGAAGACCGGTTCACCTGCAATTGATAAAGGCAAAGACATTTCCTCTTATGTCATCAGCAAAGACTTCTATGATAATGAACGTCATAAAGGATCAGCTTATGATATTGGTGCCAGCGAGTTTTAAATTGACGATTCTAAGATTTGAGTTCTGTTTTGCCAGAGTCAATAATCAACTGTGCTGCCAGTGAAACAATCATGACAATAGCGCAACCAATAATGGTGTAAAGAAGAAAAGCTATTTCAGTGTATTTATAACAATATAAAACAACAGACTCAGCCAGTATCGCTGACCAGAATACAGCTGTTCCTTTTACGCGTTTTAGATAAAAGGCCGTTAAGAAAATCCCAAGAATGGTTCCATAAAATAATGAACCAATAATATTCACAAACTGAATAAGATTTTCAGCGAAGGTGGCAAGCATCGAAAAACCCATGGCCAGCACAGCCCACATAATGGTGAAGTAACGAGATGCCTGCAAATCCTGCAGAGACTCTTTACCCTTAAGAATAGCCCTCTTATAAATATCAACTGTTGTGGTAGATGCTAACGCGTTAAGTTCAGAAGCCATTGATGACATTGCTGCCGAGAACATAACGGCGAGCAACAAGCCAATTATTCCATGAGGAAGATGCTTAAGAACAAAATTTAAAAAAATATAATCACGATCCTGTGTCCTTGCTCCCGGTATTGCACTGGCGATTATAGCCTTGACTGAATCACGCAGTCCATATTCTTTTTGTTGAAGTTCTTTAACTGCATTCGCTTGTACATGCATCTGCGCATTATCATCTGCGTGAATGGCTGTTACTATACCTTTCACGGCTTCCTTCTTCTCATCGAATAGTTGATTATACGCTACATCCAGTTGTTGAAGCTTTACTCTTTGAGATGTTTGCATAGCACGTTCCTTCAACACTTCATTGTGAAATACAGGTGCCTGATTGAAAAGATAAAACACAAACACTAATACACCGATAAACAAAATAATAAACTGCATAGGTACTTTAAGCAATCCATTAAAAATCAAACCCATTCTACTTTCTGTAAGTGAGCTACCTCCAAGATATCGCGCCACCTGCGATTGATCAGTACCAAAATATGATAGAAATAAAAATGTTCCGGCAATAAGACCTGACCAGATGTTATAGCGATCACTCATATTAAATTCCAGGTTCACTAAGTTTAACTTACCAAGGCTTCCGGCAATTTTAACAGTATCAGTAAACGATACATCTTTTGGCAAAAGACTATAGGCCAATATCCCCGCCAATATCATACCGCCCATAATCACAGCCATCTGCTGACGTTGCGTAATACTAACAGCCTTTGTTCCACCTGATACTGTATAGATAATAACAAGCAGGCCTATCAACAATGTGGTAACAAAAATTGGCAAGTCTAAAATTGTTGATAATACTATAGCAGGAGCATACAATGTTATTCCAGCAGAGAGTCCACGCAGAATCAAAAACAGAAATGCAGCAAGCAACCTGGTTTTCAAATCAAATCTTGTTTCTAAATATTCATACGCTGTGTAAACTTTGAGTTTATAATAAATAGGAACAATGGTTACTGAAATGATAACCATAGCAATAGGCAACCCGATATAAAACTGAAGAAAGCGCATGCCATCTTCAATAGCCTGACCGGGTGTGCTTAGAAAAGTTACGGCGCTGGCTTGAGTAGCCATTATGGAGATGCCGATCATCCACCACTTAAGATTCTGATCACCTTTTAAAAAGCCTTCCATGCTTTTTGTACCACGTGATTTAATAGTGCCATAAGCAACGATAAATGCTATAGTAACAAAGAGCACACTCCAGTCCAGAATGGTCATGCGAAATTCTGTGTTAACCAATAAAACAAAAGAACTTCAACAACAAGAAAACCCAGCACCAGTACATACCAGTGCTTCCATGTTTTAAAAACAGGAGGCTTATCAGTGATTGGTGGAATCACGCTATTATATTTTTACTTTTCTATTTTTTTTTTCTCTTAACGTTGGCAGACACAGGCTTCTCTGTGTTTTTTCCCAATGAAACAATATTAGCAAACAAGCGATATGCACCTGCTACTCCCTCAGGTAATTCTCTGAAAAAAGAAAGACTGGTGTAAACGTAATGACCATTACCATATTTAGTCACTAGCAAGCTCCCATCTTTAGGAGTTTCACTTTTATCATTCATGGAAAGTACGGCATCATAATTTGCATCATACTTATCAGGAAAATATAAACCCCTCTCCTGCACCCAGCCTTCAAAATCTTTTGATGTAATAAGATTAGGTTTGTTGAGTACTTCGTGATCAGGTTTAAGGATGCGCACTTCGGCATCTTCTTCAGTAACTCTATCGCGCGACAGTTTTAATGGATAGGGTGAAAATGATTCTGTTTCCAAGCCATTACTTGTATTGTATTGTACAATCATTGTGCCTCCGTTGTTCACATACTCCATCAAATCTTTCATCATAAATGGAATGCGCTCATTGGTGTTAATAGCACGTATGCCCATCACCACAGCATCAACACGTTTAAGATTTTCGGCTGTTACTTCTTCATTCTTCATCTCCCAAACCTGATAGCCCATATTGCGAAGAGCAACAGGAATGTCATCACCTGCACCTTTGATGTAACCAATAACATTGCCTTGTTTTTTAAGATCAAGCTTAACAATTTTTGCTTTGGCTAACGGTAAAATAGTTTGTGTTGGAATGTGATCATACGAAATTGTCTGCACAGCCCTGTTAAAATATTTTCCATCAATGGAAGCCTGTGCAGTAAGTGTCGCTGTCATTTCCTTTACTGATGGTGTTACACGAAAAACTTTGGTTTGTTCTTCGCCTTTTTTAGTAAGCTCGAAAGGAATTGAGGCTGGCTCTGCATGCCAGCCTTCTGGCAGTTGTAAGGTGAGATTTCCTTTTACTCCATTATCAGATGAGGATTTTACAATAACCTTTACATCGCGCGAAATGCCATCATTAAAAATGATAACAGCATCAGTAAGATTTACAAATACAGGAGGTACAATTTCAAATGGCCTGGTCAATTCACCTTTCACCGGATCGTTTTCTTTGAACACAAGTGGTGTTGAAAGAATGAGCTGTTCTCCTGCTACTTTCAGTGTGAAGTTAACAGAGATAGCAGGATCATTTTCCGGTTTGCCAATAAGATTTGGATCTGTTACATCAAACTTACCAGTGCCATGATCATTGTGAAGCCAATACGGATCTGAATATTGTTTTTCAGTAGTTATGTTTTTAGTTGATTTGAATGTTAAAGACACATCGTTCTTCAATGGGGTTGTTAAAACAGAATCAAGATTCAAATCAGCAGATTGAATACGTTCAATTGAAACATCTGCCGGACTGCGGTTTATAAGTTCAAAACTTACTACTACTTTTTGAGCTGGTGCAGCCCAATAGTGATCTGCCTTTACACTCAGATAAAGACCTAAGCAATCTTTTATAAGTTGATCAACTTCGGCAAGCTTCCTGTTTCTCCAAACTCCTGGCTCAAGTGCAGTAATAGCTTTGCGTATGGAAAGTAATGCTGGTACTGTTGCTGATGGCGACTCTGGATTAAATTCTTTATATGCTTTATCAACCAGTGGAAGAATTTTCTCACCGCCTTTGATCCGCGTCCATGTAGTATTTACATTTTCAAATACATCTTTGGCAACTTTGTCGCCTTTAACAAATTCCAGAAATTCGGGCTGATACCCACGTGTACCGGTTGAGCCAAAGCCCTGGCTCTTGTGCTGACTCCGGCTGATCGCTGCAATTTCAGAATAAGATTCTCCCAGCAAGGGATTATAACCGCCAACGTTTAATGATACGATGCCGGGTGTGTTCTCGTTGATAGAAGTATTCCACCAACGACCAGTGTTTGTATAAAGACCTTTAGCTTGCCATACCCCGAATTGGGTCACAAGTTCTGGGAACTGATCTGATTTTGCTGCTGCATCAAATGCTTCTTGTGCAAGAATAGCTGACGCTGTGTGATGGCCATGACCAGCACGTTCGTCAGGAGGAAAACGAGTAATGATTACATCAGGTTGAAATTGTCTGAATACACGAACAACATCGGAAAGGATATCATTCTTACCCCAGATCTTAAATGTTTCATCCGCGGATTTTGAGAAACCAAAATCATTTGCCCTGGTAAAAAACTGTCTGCCACCGTCTATTCGACGCGCTGCCAGAAGTTCTTGTGTACGAATAAGACCTAGCAGATCACGAATCTCTGAGCCAATCAGATTTTGTCCGCCATCGCCACGAGTCATTGAAAGGTAGGCAGTAGATGCCAACCGGTCGTTGGCCATATAAGTTATTATGCGCGTATTTTCATCGTCAGGGTGCGCCGCAACGTAAAGTACTGATCCTAAGAAATTAAGCTTTTTAAGCTTTAGTTTAATCTGGGCAGCACTCGGTTGACTTTGCTGGGCAAAATTGAAAAATGGTTGTAGTACAAGTATTAGAAATAACAGCTTTCTCATCACAAAACAATTTGTGCTAAGTAACGGATAATTTCTCATTTGACATTCATCTGAAATGATAGGTTATTTGATTTGCTGCTGACAGTGGTGAATGGTTTGATTATGTCAATTCCATTGAAGCTTTGTTAATGATTTGTTAAAATGAAAATTGACTCCGTCAAATCGGCTCTTTACAATTTGCCTCTTCTTTCGTTGTTAACAAAAAAATTACCATCCTCGTCAATAACAATTACAATTCTACTGACAGTTTCTTTCTTTGCTGTTAGAAAAGATACGGTATATAAATGCGCAGTAACCCGATCCTTGACATCTTCCATAAAGCCCATATCTAATGGAAATGTATCTCCTTCATTAACCTTCTTACTAATAATATTCACGGCCAGATTTGAGTTGACTTTGATTTTTGTTTCCAGCGTATCTAGCTTAAGTATTTTAAGATTAAGAATTAAATAAGGCAATACCCCAGTGCTTGTAGTCAATTTTGTTCCACCAGCAGAATAACCATCTGTACCTGTTTGAGGACGTGGCTTGAACTGGTAATCCAGCTTTATCTCAAAATCAGAATTTTGTTTGAAAGGAATCTCTGTTTGAAATAGGCTAAAGAAAAGTATAAGTAATAGTGGCATCTTCATAAGATATAAATTTAATGAATACTTCGCTACTACCAGCTCATTATTTTTAATGACTTATACATGCTCGCAATTGCAATCTCATGTTAGAGTAGTGTAAGATATACATTTTAGTTGTTGCACCCACTCATCATATCATCAGGTAAAAGATCCACTATAATCATTAACTTTGGTTATATCGAGTATCCGAATTTCTCAAGTAGTACAATGAAAAAA
>DATJHZ010000273.1:0-19604 GCA_035493595.1 Cyclobacteriaceae bacterium
ATTACGTCAAAGGTTTGAGTTGTTTACGAGATTAACAACTCCTTAACAATATTTAGAATTTCATTAACAGGCCATTGGCTGGCAAAAGATCAATTTTGTAGTGTTCGAACGCATTTTATGTTTCACTCAAAACAAAAAACATTATGAAAAAGAATCTTATTGCTCTGCTTATTTTAGTAGTATCTACAGCCACATTCGCTCAACTGGCTGTAAAGCCTGAGCCAGTATCTTTTGATGACGCCATCTTCAACTGGTCGGCTACTTCATTTGATTTTGGAAAAATCAAATTAAATGTTCCGGTTACGCATGAATTTACATTTATCAACAAAGGCTCCGCTCCGTTGATTATCTCAGGCGTGCAGGCCTCATGCGGATGTACTGTTGCGCAATACTCCAAAGATCCAATCGGTCCTGGTCAACAAGGCTTTGTTAAAGCAACATACAATGCCGCGCATGAAGGCACGTTCACCAAAACAGTTACGATCAATGCAAACACGGAAGAAACGAAAGTGGTGCTGACGATTAAAGGAGAAGTGGTAAAGTAGTTTATTCGCTAATACTTAGTTTATCAAGTTCATAATCCCGAAGGGATGATATGATTATAGAATTGTTATCGCGTCTTTTTTAAAACCCTGAAAGGGTGAAATTATGTCACTCCTTCGGAGTTCAAACTCGTAGCAATTTCAGAATTTCTATAATCATTTCAGCCCTTCAGGCTTTATTGTTAAATATCTACGTAGCGTGAATAGCTGATAATTAATCGTTAGTAGTGAGAAAGCACATCGTTTAAAAATTAACGATGTACTTGTTCTTTTATCGAACTTGAATAACAATTTCCTTTTTGGAAACTAATTGCCCGAATGGTTTTAGTGTATATCCGTGAGAAGCAGCTACTGATTCAAATTCCTGTTGTTTCCCTTCATCAACTGAAACAAGTAGTCCACCGCTGGTTTGAGGATCTGCTAAAATTGTCTTTTGTATTTCTGTTAGAGAACTGATCTTCATGCTATAGCTATCCCAATTGCGTGTGGTGCCACCGGGCACGCTCTTCTGTTGAATGTATGAATCAAGAAAATCGAAACGTGGTACTTTGTTGAATTCAATCTGTGCAGAAAGATTACTCCCCTCACATACTTCTGTTAAATGTCCGAGTAAACCAAAACCTGTTACATCAGTCATGGCATTAACGTAAGGTAACTTTCCAAATACAGCGCCGATGGAATTCAAGGTGAGCATAGTCTTTACTACCTGATCAAGATGAGATTCTTCTACAATATTTTTCTTCTGTGCTGTTGTGATAATGCCAATGCCTAATGGTTTTGTGAGATAAAGCATTGAACCAGCTTTTGCTTTATCATTTTGTTTTAGATTTTCTTTTCTCACAGTGCCTGTTACTGCCAACCCAAATACAGGTTCTGGACAATCTATACTATGACCTCCAGCCAATGGTATGCCTGCTTCGTGACAAATTTTTCTACTACCTTCTAAAACATCTTTTGCTACTTCAGCAGGTACTTTGTTTATGGGCCATCCCAAAATAGCAATGGCCATAATTGGACTTCCACCCATAGCGTATACATCACTGATAGCATTAACCGAAGCTATGGCACCAAAGGTGAACGGATCATCTACAATGGGCATAAAGAAATCTGTTGTACTCACAATGCAGCTGCCATCGCCGAGATCATAAACAGCGGCGTCATCTTTCGATTCATTACCAACTAATAATGAAGGGAAAGAAATCTTCGGTGTTGCCGAATGTAAAATGGTTTCTAAAACAGAAGGAGCAATCTTGCATCCGCAGCCTGCACCATGACTATATTGTGTTAGTTTTATTTTATCCATTAGCTTTTTGTAATTGTGAGCTGTTTTAATGATGAGGATAATGTAATGAGATCATCACCATTCCATATAGCTTCATGTTTTATTCGCTCGTGTTTCTTTTTTAAACTTATCTGATAAGCCTTGTCGTAGTAGGTTAACAATATATCCATCACGGCTGCCATATCATCTTGTAACAATTTTTCTTTTGCTGTGTTGAAATGTTGTCCGCCAAGTTTTCGTGTAATGCGTTCCATGGCCTCGAGAAATTCTTCTTTGTTCGCAGAACCATATTCTTTCACAAGACGATTGATGCGTATTTCTTTAGGCACAACCATTTCAATTACCGGACTTATATTCATTTGTTGCCAGAAAGGTTGAGGTAAAAATATTTTTCCAATTGCAATGGATTCATCTTCAATCCATATTCGTTTGTTTGCGTCAAGTTTTAAGATGGCTTCGAATAAATTATTTTGAAATTGTTCAGTGGTAGGTTGTGGCGGCATATCAAGTCCTCCAAAGGCTGAACCTTTGTGATGTGCCAATGACTCCAGGTCAATCACTTGTTCTCCTTGCCTGGCTAATGTATGAAGCACTTCACTCTTTCCACTTCCGGTATAGCCGCTGAGTACAATAAATTGAAATGGCTTTTTGAAAGACTCCATAGCCAATTGTCTGTACGCTTTATAACCACCTTGAAGGGAATGACTTTTGATTCTTGCCATGCCAATAAACTGGCAGAAGTTATTGGAACGCATACCACCACGCCAGCAGTGAACAAGAATCTCACGTTGTTTTGAAATCACTTCTGCGGCATTAATGATTTCAGGTAAACGCGGACCAACTAAGCGAAAGCCGGTTTTGATGGCATCAAGTTGTCCTTTTTGTTTGTAATCCGTTCCAACAGCAATTCGCTCTTCATTGTTAAGCAGTGGAATATTAGTGGCATCAGGAATGTGACCTTCCTGAAATTCTTTTTGTGAACGCACATCTACCATGGGCAGGTCAGAACGAAGATTAAGAAAAGTATTGATGTCGATAGTCACGGAGCTAAGATAGTATAATCAAGTTTCAAATTTCCTATTTCAGATTTCAAGTCTGAGAAGTAACTTGTAAAGGTTATCTAAACTTCAAGCCATGAAAGAATTTATGTTTTACATCCGCAATGAGAAGGATGCCAAAAGTGCATTGACACCTGATGAGCATCTTGCTTTTGTAAAGAAGTGTGAGGTTTACATTGGCCAATTGAAAAAAGAAAATAAGTTGATTGCTGCGCAACCTCTTGTGAGAGAAGGTGCGGTAATAAAAAAATCAGGTAATGGCTGGACCGAAAGAAATATTGCAACAGATGCTGAAGTACAGGTTGGGTATTACCATGTTTATGCCGCTGACTTGCAAGAGGCAATAAAGATGGCAAAAGATAATCCGGAGTTTGAATATGTTCCTTCTGCAAGCATTGAGGTGAGACCTATCAAAACTAAAGAGAGTGAAACAGGATTTGTTTATCCTAAGTGAAATAAAAAATCTATTTTAGTCTTAATTGTAATCAAATAAAATATGTTGGGAGGTTTAGAAATTCTTGCAATTTGTGGCATCATTGGTGGATTTATCGGTTATGCTCTGCGTAAAAAAGGAAGTAAAAATGCTGCAATTATCAGTATCATTGTTGGCGTTGTTGGATCATGCTTTATGACATGGCTTCTGACAACTATTCTGATAGCTTCTTATTTACTTATGCCTCTCTATGGAGCTTTCGGCGCGTGGTTGGCTATGTATGCTTTTAAGAAAATCAATTGATTTGAAAATTGATTGGAAACTGATCTGACATTTGAGCGATTTGTAATCGTCTGTGAATACTCACTAATTCATAATGAAATGTTAAAAAAGTCACAATGAATTGTTAAGGGCTCAATTGCATAGACTATAATTCCTTAAAAATCCAAATCTTCATATAAGCAATACAAATTGTCAGGTGATGATTTCATATCCTGACAGTTTAAAAATATTAGCAAGCTTATGAAAAAGATCATTGAAGAATTAAAGACAACATTAACTCTTTTGATAGTTGTCGGGTTGTCTCCATTCTTAGCTACAGCACAGACCAAAGCTTCTGTTCTTACAAACGATCCAGCCATTATAATTCCTGCTGTGGCATTTGACAGTGAAGGACAGCTTGTGATCAAAGCCTCTGTAACATCTTCACAAAATGATTTTGATTTTTTAGTTGGTAAATGGGTGATGTATCATCGCAGACTAAACAAGCGATTGGAAAATTGTAAGGACTGGACAGAGTTTAAGTCTACCGATGAGAATCATAAAATATTAAATGGTATTGGTGATGTTGATTCTTATTACACTAATGAAATGCCCGGTCCGGGTGGCACGCCAGGCGATGGAAAACTTTTTGAAGGTTTTACACTCAGACTTTTTAATGAGAAAACAAAATTATGGAGCTTGTATTGGGTTGCCAGCACTACAGGCGTTCTTGATCCGCCTGTTGTTGGTTCATTCGAAAATAACATCGGACATTTCTTTTGCAAGGACACCTTCAATGGAAAAAATATAATCGTAGTATTTCGTTGGGATGTAAGAGATAAAAACAAACCCGTATGGAGCCAGGCCTTTTCAACAGACAATGGCAAAACCTGGGAATGGAATTGGTTTAATGTTTCTGAAAGAGTAAAGTAGTTTAATCCTTGTTAGCAAACTCGGTGGCGAGCTCGTCAATTTCTTTAGGAAAAAGTTCATCGCCTTCATGAATAACAACTCTGTAACGAAATGTAACAGACTGATCTTTCTTCAGACCAAAGTTTAGTTTCGTTTTGCCTTTACTGAATACTTCCTGACCTAAAGGGTTCACAGCAAAAAGTCCGTAACCGCGTGCATGCCAGTATGCAGGATAGCCAATGTTTTTAGGATGATCAATGATTGTAATACAAATAGCCTGATCATCTTTAATACCATCAAGCCTAACCCAGCGACCGCGAGTTGACCATACATTATTACCGGTTATTCCTTCGCTGCTTAAATATTCTCCTGTAACATTATCGTTGTTAATTGCTGCCACTGTTGTTGGATTTCCTTTGTTGTCGAGAAACGTAATGGCTTCTGTTGAGGGCAATTCTAATTCTCTTGCAACGCGTATGCCCAGCAAACCATCTTTTACATCTTTGAATGATACATCGCCAGAGTACGCAATAAGTGTTGTAGTACGATCAATAATAAAATTATCGTCCTTCACATGGAATGAATACTGTGTTTCTTCGCGAAGCAGAATCTGATCCTGATGATTAATCCAGCGTGCAGTAACTTCTAATGTTGCATGAGTTTTATCTGCTTCTGTTTTAACAACACCATCATGAACAATAGTGCCATAATGATTTCTATCCTTGTAAGGAATGGCTGTTGAATTGTTCCAGAAATCAATGTTGTTTACATATTCATAATTCAGCCACATACCTATATGGTGCGGATGATCAATTCGTTCACCAGGTCTTGGTGCAATAGGGAAGCCGCGCGTAACTGTAATACCGGAAACAGTATTCAATGGAAAAAGAACAGGCTTCTTTATAGAGTCTGCATAATCATATGATGTCAGCAAAGTTCCATTATAGAACAGATCAATCCGCTTCTGATCAAGATGATCACTGAATTTGAATTCAGAATCGTCCTGTGCGAATAGTGTTACTCCACAAAACAGGAGAAAAGTTAATAGACTGGTCTTTATCATTGGAATTTGATTTCAAGATTCAAAGTTCACTCTGACCTGGAACTTTGAACCTTGAATTTAGTAATTAATATTTAAACACCTTTCCGCCCACCATCACATCCTGTGTTTTTTCATCAAAGGTTGCCTTCATCCCGCTATGCCCGGCAGCTGTTGTCATGATGCTGGCAATGGCGTGTGAATAACCTGCATCCACAGGTGCGTTTGGTTCTTTTCTGCTACGTACGCACTCCATCCAGTTGCGCATGTGTGCTGATGTTAATGGATCACCACCGGTATTGGCAGATGCAACAACTTTATCAGCTGATGCTGAGATATCTAATTCTGGTAATAAATTAGGCTGCATGTTCATAGCTTTGGCAGCCCACTCTTGCAAACCACCACGAGGAGAAACCTTATTTGTGTTGAGATTCAACTCACCACCGTTTGAGTAATAAATTTCTGTTGGATTTTCATCACCGTTATGCATGCGCGAAGTGAACAACACTTGAAACCCTGAAGTGAGATCATCAGCTGGTCCATAATCAAAAACAGCGGTCATGGTATCCCAGCTGCGACGTCCGTCCTTCCATGCATAAATTCCACCGTTAGAAACAACACTACGCGGATGTTTTAATCCGGTGAACCAATGCACGGTGTCAATCTGGTGACTCATCCATTGTCCGGGCATGCCAGATGAGTAAGGCCAGAACAAGCGGAACTCTAAATATTTACGCGGATCGAATGCTTCAAATGGTCTGTTCAACAACCAGCGTTTCCAATCTGTATCTTCTTCGCGAAGTTCAGCTACGACTGAAGGTCTTCTCCATCGTCCTGGTTGATTTACGTTCCATGTTAGTTCTACCATGGTAACGGCGCCAAACTTTCCATTACCAATAAAGTCGCGCGCTGTCTGATAATTTGTACCACTGCGACGTTGTGAACCTATCTGAACAATCTTCTTGGTTTCACGCACAGCTTTCAATGCTGCGCGATTATCCTCCATCGTTTCAGCAAATGGTTTTTCAGTGTAAGTGTCACAGCCTGCTTTCACAGCTTCAATAGTATGCAAGGCATGTTGAAAATCTGCTGTGCTGATGATAACGGCATCGAGATCTTTTATTTTATACAGTTCGTCATTGTTAACACAGGCTTGTATATCATGATTGAATTTTGATTTTAGAAAAGCCTGTCCTTCTTCACGACGTTTCTTCCACAGATCAGATACGGCAATTACATCAAAGTTTAATTCCTGATAATGATTTTGAAATGCTGGCAGCAGTGAACTTCTGAAGCGATCGGAGAAGCCTACGATACCCACATTAACGCGATCGTTCGATCCGATAATGTTAGCATAGCTTTTTGCACTGAAGGCCAATGCACCAAGCGTAGCAACGGACGACTTCTTAATAAATTCTCTTCTTGAATTATTCATGATAATGAAATGTGGGGTTAAAGAGTTTGAATTTTGAACGTTATTAAATATCAGTAAAAGAAATGATTTTATAATGCACTTTTTATACAGTCAATTTTCAATCAAAATAGGATTTTAACTATAAATAAAACTTTTATATATTTATGAAATAATTTAATGTATAAATAAAACTTACCTGAAAACACACAATAAATACATTTCAAGGCCTATTTATTTAAACCGAATAAAGCCATTTATAGGCCAAAATCTGATTAAAGTATTGATCGGACAGAGACGAGTTGGCAAAAGCTACCTCCTTCTTCAGGTGATGGATGAGATCCGTGAACGGCAACCGAACGCTCAAATTATTTATATCAACAAGGAGTTTCATGAATTTGAATTCATACAGGATTATAAAACATTAACCAGTTATTTGAATGAACAGGTTATTCCTGATCGGCAGACTTACATTTTTATAGACGAGATTCAAGATATCCAAGGCTTTGAAAAGACTTTACGAAGTTTTCAGGCAAAAGGCTTACACGATATTTATATAACGGGCAGCAATGCGTTTTTGCTTTCAGGTGAACTCGCTACTTATCTGAGTGGCCGCTATATTGAGTTTAAAATTTTTGGACTTACCTACAATGAGTTTTTATCATTTCGTCAAACTGAAGATAATGCAAGTCGATTTTCGGAATACCTGAAATTCGGAGGCTTACCATATCTGGTTAATCTTGAACTTATAGATGAACATGTTTTTGAGTATCTCCGCAATATTTACATGGCGATCTTATTTAAAGATGTAGTAGCGCGTCATAGTATTCGTAACGTGTCCCTCCTTGAAAATCTTGTTTTTTATTTAGCTGATAATACTGGCAGTTTACTTTCGGCAAAAAGTATTTCTGATTTTCTCAAATCTCAAAAGATTTCTGTTTCACCTAATGTTATCCTTAATTATCTGCATTTTCTTGAAGAAGCTTTTTTTGTTTTAAAAGTGAATCGTACAGAATTACGGGGAAAGAAAATATTCGAAATTGGTCAAAAATATTATTTCGAAGATCTTGGACTTCGTCACTCAGTGCTTGGATACAGATCAACAGATATAGGAAAAATTCTTGAGAACATTGTTTATCTGCACTTGCGTGTTGCTGGGTATGAAGTTCACATAGGAAAAAATCAAGATAAGGAAATTGATTTCGTCTGTAATCGCGGCAACGAAAAGCTTTATGTACAAGTAGCATATCTACTTACAGAAGATAAAACCATTGAACGCGAATTTGGAAATCTTGAACTTATTCCTGATAACTATCCCAAGTGTGTTGTAAGCATGGATGAGTTTGCACCATCAAACAGAAATGGCATAGAACACGTAAGCGTTCGTGAATTTTTAAAGAGGCTTACTCCTAACTAATTGATCTTAAGAATAATTTTTACAACTCTTTAATCTTCACACTTCTAAACGATACCTGATCGCCGTGGTCTTGTAACAAGATATGGCCTTTCTCTGCCATACCAAAGTTTTCCCATTGAGCATATTTGCTTCTGGCCACTAATGCTTTGAAAATATTATTGCCACGGACGTACTCTATTACTTTATAACCATTGAGCCAGTGCTCAACATGATTATCAGGGTAAACAATTACACGACCCTGATTCCACTCGCCAATCTTTTTTACGCCGCGTGGATTTCTATCAGCAGGAATTAAATCATAAAGTGATGCCAGTGTTCTATTACCCACAGCACCAAGTTTTGCATCAGGATGTTTCTCGTCATCAAGAATCTGATACTCTAAACCAATAGCAGAGCCTTGATTATTTTCTTTCTCTGTTACAAAATATTTCACACCACTGTTGGCACCGTCGCTCAGTTTAAACTCAAACTGAAGATCGAAAGCTTTATATTCCCCAAGTGAAACTATGTCGCCACCATTTTGTGATTCTGCACCAGTTGATTTTACAACACGAAGTTCACCGTCCACAATTTCCCAACCGTGTTCCGGGAATTTATCTTTGTAAGCACCGCGCCAGCCATCGGTAGTCTTTCCATCCCACAATAATTTTACACCATTGTTTTGTTCTTGTGTTGTTAATGTGTTGGGTAGAAGGTTTAAAACAAAAATGTTATCAGCAGGTGATGCTTGTAAATTCTCTGTCTTGATGCGAATGTTTTTAAACCACACATGCTTACCAGCTTCTTCTGGTTTGCCGATAGCATGCACTTGTAATGCCAGTAATCCTTTCAACGTCATGTTATCAACTACATTGCTACAGGGTATGCCATTCAGCCATGTACGCAGTGATGAGCCAATCGCTTCTATGCGACAACTATTCCATTCATTATTTTTATAGGCTGCTTTTGCAGGCGTGTTATATTCCAACGGGTAGAGCCATTGTCTTCTTGATTCATCATAAATGCCACCGCACCATTTACGCGATGATGGATCAATATCAAACTGGTAACCGAATACTTTTCCATCGAGGTAATCTGGTTTGCTTTCGCTTCTGAATTGAACACCAGAGTTAGTGCCATCATCCATTTTAAAATCGAGTTCTAAAATAAAATCTCCAAAGAGTTCATCAGCAGCCAGAAAAGAATTTGGTGAGCCTACTGTTGTTGTACCTACAATCATACCGTTCTGCACTTCGTACTTGGCGGTACCATTAATTTGTTTCCATCCCTTCAGATCTTTACCATTAAATAAAGAGCGCCATCCTTTTTCATTCTTTTGCGCATGAGCGGTAAGAGAAATTATGAATAGAATAATGAGTGATAATTTTTTCATAGTTAACTTTTTGTACTTATAGCATCTCTTGAGTGATACTAGATATTTTGTTTATTTAATTCCTTAACAGCATAGTCGACAGCTCTGGCCGTAAATGCCATATAAGTTAGGGATGGATTTACGCAAGCTGATGATACCATAAAAGATCCATCTGTTACAAACACATTTTTAACTTCATGCATTTGATTGAATGAATTGAGTACTGAAGTTTTTGGATCACGTCCCATGCGCACCGTACCCATCTCGTGATTGGCATTGCCAGGAAAAGAAGTATTCACATACTTACTCACTTCTTTATAGCCTACAGACTCCAGCATCTCAGCTGCGGAGTTTGCCATATCCTGTTGCATGGCTTTTTCATTCTCTCTGAAATCACAATCAACGCTCAGTGATGGTCTGCCCCATTTATCTTTTACGTCTTTATTAAGTGTAACACGATTGTCATTGTAGGGAAGACATTCGCCGAAGCCCATGAAGTTAATGTGCCAGGGACCTGGTGTTTGCGCTTCTTTCTTTAACTCAGCACCAATAGATTTAACACTATTCCAACCGGCACGCCCTGCACCTCCTTGCAAACCAAAACCGCGGATATAATCACTTCGCTTCTCCGTAAGATTTCTGAAGCGTGGAATATAAATTCCTACTGGTCTTCTTCCGAAATAATATTTGTCTTCAAAGCCTTCTACCAATGCTGATGCACCAGCAAGTTTGTGATGATCCATCAGGTTTCTTCCTACCTGATCGCTGCCATTACCCATACCGTTGGGAAAGCGATTGCTTGTTGAATTCAATAATATAAAAGCAGTTGCCAGTGTAGCTGCATTTAGAAATATGATCTTCGAATAAAATTCAATCACTTCATTTGTTTCTGTATCAATAATCTCTACTCCAGTGGCCTTGCCTTTTTGTTCATCATAGAGCACACGATTAACGAGAGAGTTTGGTCGCAAAGTGAGATTGCCTGTTGCAAAGGCAGCGGGTAATGTACTTGCATTTGTGCTGAAGTAAGCACCGTACGGACAACCACGATGACATAAATCTCTGGACTGACATTGACCTCTGCCTTTAACGGGTTGTGTAAGATTTGCCGAACGCGTGATGGTAAGTTTACGGCCAGGAAAATTTTTCTCCATCTTCTCCTTAAAATCTTTCTCAACACAATTCATCTCCATGGGTGGCATGAATTTGCCATCGGGTAAATGTGGAATGCCTTCAGCCTGACCACTCACACCAATAAAAGATTCTACATAATCATACCACGGCGCGATGTCTTTATAACGAACCGGCCAATCGACACCATGACCGTCTTTTATATTAGCTTCAAAGTCGAGATCACTCCAGCGCCAGCTTGCGCGAGCCCAGAGTAACGACCTACCACCTACAACATCTCCCCTGATCCAGTCGAACCGTTTGGTTTCGTGATAGGGATTTTCGAGGTCATTAATATAGAAGTGTTTGTTATCAGCCCGGTAAGAATAGTGACGAGCCTGAATATGACTCCTCTCCTTGTCTTCAACAGTTAGTCTCAGGCGATGAGGAAAATCCCACGGGTTTTTAGTGGATGTTGGGTAATTAGGATGCTCGACAGGTTTTCCACGTTCCAACATCAAAACTTTCAATCCTTTTTCACAAAGTTCTTTGGCAGCCCATCCACCACTGATGCCCGAGCCCACCACGATGGCGTCGTATGATTGTTGTTCTTTAGCTTTCGTATTTACGTTCATTCGATTGCGTTGAGAATTTTAATATCCGAAAATCTCGCACAATACCGAAAACAATTTTTGCGAAGGGTCTTTTTGAATGCTGAAAGAGGGATTTAGAGGATTCGATTTATAAATTTCAATTATTCCTGAATTTTATCTGACGAATCGTTCGATGATTTCATTCTGTGTTATATTTTTGCCCCCAATTTGTCCACCCCCTAAAAAAAAGAAATGCCAAGAGATAGAAGTATTCGCTCCGTGCTGATCATCGGAAGCGGTCCGATTGTGATCGGCCAGGCCTGTGAATTTGATTATGCCGGCTCTCAAGCCTCTCGTTCACTCCGAGAAGAAGGTATTGAAGTCGTGCTGATAAATTCAAATCCGGCAACAATCATGACTGACAAAGTGACCGCCGATCACGTTTATCTGAAACCCCTCGATAAAAAGTCAATTCGCGAAATACTTGAAAAGCACAATATCGATGCTGTTTTGCCAACCATGGGAGGTCAGACTGCACTCAATCTTTGTATTGATTGCGAGAAAGCCGGAATCTGGGAGCATTATGGTGTAAAGATTATTGGTGTTGACATCAAAGCTATTGAGACAACTGAAGATCGTGAGAAGTTCAGATTGAAAATGCTCGAAATAGGAGTTGGTGTTTGTAAAGGAGGTACGGCAACTTCTTTCTTACAAGGAAAAGAAATTGCTCAGCAAATTGGTTTTCCATTAGTAATACGTCCTTCATACACCCTGGGTGGAACAGGTGGAGGATTTGTTAAAACTCCTGAAGAATTTGATGACGCCCTGAACCGTGGTTTACACGCATCACCAATCCATGAAGTACTTGTTGAACAAAGTATCATGGGCTGGAAAGAATATGAATTAGAATTACTACGCGACTCGAATAGAAATATCATCATCATCTGTTCGATTGAGAACTTCGATCCGATGGGTATCCATACAGGTGACTCCATTACAGTAGCACCAGCAATGACATTGCCTGATACTGTATATCAGCGCATGCGTGATCTGGCTATCAGAATGATGAATGCCATCGGACAGTTTGCCGGAGGTTGTAATGTGCAGTTCTCAGTAAATCCTGAGAACGATGATATCATCGGAATTGAAATTAACCCGCGCGTATCGCGCTCTTCTGCGCTTGCATCAAAAGCAACAGGATATCCTATCGCCAAGATTGCTGCCAAGCTTGCTATCGGATATAATCTTGATGAATTAAAGAACGCTATCACAAAAACTACATCGGCTTACTTCGAGCCTGCTGTTGATTATGTGATTGTAAAAATACCACGTTGGAACTTTGATAAATTCCCTGGCACTGATCGCAGACTTGGTTTACAAATGAAGTCGGTAGGTGAGGTTATGGGTATTGGTCGCAACTTCCAGGAAGCACTTCAAAAAGCATGTCAGTCACTTGAGATTAGAAGAAACGGATTAGGTGCTGACGGGAAAGAACTCACCAAACAAGATGAGATTCTTTACAGCTTAGAAAACCCAAGCTGGAACAGATTATTTCACGTGTACGATGCGCTGAAGTTAGGCATCCCGATGAAGACTGTTCAGAAGCTCACTAAGATCGACCGTTGGTTCCTGAAACAAATTGAAGAGCTTGTTGAGTTAGAAAAGAAAATTGGCAAGTTCAATATCAACACCATACCTGCTGATCTGATGCGTACTGCAAAAGAGAAAGGTTATGCCGACAGACAGATTGCACACATTCTTGATTGCTACGAAAGTGATGTGAACAAGAAAAGAAAAGACATGGGTATCAAGCGCGTGTTCAAACTAATTGATACTTGTGCTGCAGAATTTGAAGCGAAGACTCCATATTATTATTCAACATTTGATACCGAGAATGAATCGATCGTATCAGATAAAAAGAAAGTTGTTGTATTAGGTTCAGGCCCGAACCGTATCGGTCAGGGAATTGAATTTGACTACTCATGTGTTCATGGTGTGTTAGCAGCTAAAGAAGCTGGCTACGAAACCATCATGATTAACTGTAACCCTGAAACAGTATCAACAGATTTCGATATTGCTGATAAGCTTTACTTCGAGCCTGTATTCTGGGAACATCTCTTCGACATCATTGAGCACGAGAAACCTGTAGGTGTTATCGTTCAGCTCGGTGGACAAACTGCGTTGAAGCTTGCTGAAAAACTTCACAAGTTCGGAATCAAAATCATTGGTACCTCATTCGATGCACTTGATCTTGCAGAAGATCGCGGAAGATTCTCAACTTTATTAAAGGAACTCTCTATTCCATATCCTGAGTTTGGTGTTGCCACGAATGCTGATGAAGCAATTGAAGCATCGAAGATTATCGGGTTCCCATTGCTGGTTCGTCCTTCGTATGTGTTGGGTGGTCAGAGCATGAAGATTGTTATCAACGAACAGGAACTAGAGACTCACATTCTTGATATCTGGAAACACTTACCTGAAAATAAAGTGTTGCTAGATCATTTCCTTGATGGAGCGATTGAATGTGAAGCTGATGCAATCTGCGATGGCGAAGATGTTTACATTATCGGTATCATGCAACATATTGAGCCTGCAGGTATTCACTCTGGTGATTCATACGCGGTATTGCCTCCTTATAACTTAGGTGACTTCATCATCAAACAAATTGAACACTATACACACAAGATAGCGTTGGCACTAAAAACTGTTGGACTAATCAACATACAGTTTGCTGTGAAGAACGACACAGTATATATCATTGAAGCCAACCCACGCGCATCACGTACGGTACCATTCATCTGCAAAGCATATGACGAACCATATGTAAATTACGCTACCAAAGTAATGTTGGGTGATAAGAAAGTGAAAGACTTTAAATTCAATCCAACCAAAAAAGGATATGCTATCAAAGAACCTATATTCTCGTTCAGCAAATTCCCGGATGTAAATAAAGAACTAGGTCCAGAAATGAAATCAACGGGTGAGTCTATTTACTTCATTGATGATTTGATGGATGATTATTTCTTGAAGATTTATTCTGAGAGAAATCTTTATCTGAGCAGATAAGGAAAGATTTACGAATTACGATTTACGAGGTACGATTTGGAAACAGGTCGTACCTCGTTTTGTTTGTAAGATGATTTCAATGAGATATAAGAAATGATAGTCCTTATATGTTTTATAAATATGGCCCGATCAGGAATAGAGTTTTCAACAGGATAAGCAAATTGTTGTGATATGGATATTGGGAATTCATCACAAAATTGTACTTTTCATGTTCAGAAACATTAATATCACTTTAATCTCGCCATGAAGTCCTTTCTAACCCTCACATTCCTATTGTTGCTCTTACTAAACGAACTTACCAAAGGTCAAGCAATTGATAATACTTTTAATCCGAATATAAAAAAGATTGGCTTTTCAGGTGAAATCAAGGATATAGTGTCGTTGCCGGATGGAAGGATAATCGTTGGTGGGGATTTCTATTCTATCACTGGCGTTCCTTGTAATTCAATCGCCAGATTAAACGCTGATGGTTCTGTTGATAGGAATTTTCATTCTGTTTTGAATGAGTATTATAAAATTTTGGATTTACAAATTCAGACAGATAATAAAATACTTGCTGGCGGCTATTTTGTAATAGCCTCTCCAAATGGAAATTATCACACAGGTTTAATACGTTTCAATGAAGATGGGAGCCGTGACACTGGATTTCATGCCGAATTACCAGAAAAATGGACGGTAACGGAAATAGTCGTGCAATCGGATGGAAAAATTGTTGTGGCATCGCAGGATGACTACCCGTCATATCTATTCCACATCTCACGACTAAATGCTGATGGCAGTATTGACAATACGTTTAACAGTAACATTCCACAGTACTATAGTATTCATGATCTTGACATTCAGGTTGACGGAAAGCTCCTTGTAGCTGGAGAAAATAGTTATCTTGGCGGTACTGCTAATCTTAATAAAGGGTTATTAAGACGATTAAATACAGACGGATCCAATGATGATCTTTTTAACCCGAACATTCAACTACGTGAATATGCAGCCTCCGTAAAAAATGTGACAATCTATGAAAATGGAGACATGTTAATAAGTGGAACTTTCGATTCATGCAATGGTATTGATCGGTATGGATTTGCAAAATTGAATGTAGCTGGTGAATTGAAGGAAGAATTTAAAGTTGGCTTTGATCAAATCACTGGCATTTATGATCAATATGTATTGAATGACGGTAAGATCCGTGTCTCGGGAAGTTTTGGATTGATTAAAGATGGGAAACATCTTCGGAGCACATTAATCCAATTAAATTCAGATGGCACGTTTGATCAGATTTTTGAACAATTTTCAGGAACTTACGGTGTAGCGGGCTCCTATATGAATGTTGGGAAACTTTATCCACTTTCTACTAATGAATTATTTTACATTGGTTCCATTGGATTTCAAAATGATTATAATTCTACCGCGGGTCCTTTAATTAAACTAAAATCAGATATCACTGTTGATCCAAGCTTTTCTATTGGTGCTGGTGTAGAACGCTGGGCAAGCGTGTATGCACTAGGAGTTCAGAATGATGGAAAAATTATAATAGGTGGTGACTTTAATTTTGTGGACAATATATCCCGTAACCACATTGCCCGTCTGAATTTTGATGGTTCATTAGATACTTCTTTTAACCCTGATATAGGACTAACTGGGAATGTATATTCAATTCTCTTATTAAACGATGGCAAAATTCTAGTCGCCGGTGATTTTCAATATTACAATCATAGACAAATCATAAATCTTGTAAGACTAAACCAAGATGGCAGTCTTGATTCTGATTTTGTAGTCGATGAAAATAATGTTGAATGTTACTTTGCAATGGCCTTGCAGGATGATGGGAAAATTGTGCTAAAAGGACGTGTTAATACCTTAGGACGATTGAAGTTACTCAGGATTAATAGCAATGGTAATATTGATCCTACATTCGCTCCACAAGAAATGTCAGGTGGTGAATATATATCTGATTTTGATCTTAATTCAAGATTGCCTATCGCAATTCAAAATGATGGTAAAATCATCACACAAAATAGAAGATATGATACTAATGGCAATATTGATCCCCTCTTTCAACCAGCAAAAGGATTATTTGTTACTATTGAATCGGATAGCACAATAATTATGAGAGGGGGAGAATTCGGTTATACAAGCGAATACCTTGATGGTTTGCACAGAGTAAATTACCAAGGAGCAATTCTTAAGGTTTTTGACAACGAAATTCAGGATGATGAAATAAGCAGTATATTTTTTCTTCCAAACAAGAAAATGATTATCAACAGACAAAGTGAATATAATGCTACATCACCACAAACAAGACGTTTAAATTACGATGGATCAATAGATTACAATTTTGATGGGAGAAATATGTTAGCTGTTGATCGAATAGAAATGAAGAGCCAATCCTCTGATTATATATTAGTGGCGGGTGGAATGAATTACCCAGTCGATCCTAAGACAACTTATTTTAATGCACTTGTGAGATTGAAAACAAGTGCACCCACCACGCAAATAATTAATTTCCCGGCAATTGATGATCAGATCTATGCGAAAAAAACACTTAAGCTTAAGTTAATGCCCACGTCAACGTCAAATCTTGATGTTACATTAGAAGTGCTAAGTGGCCCAGCATCTATATCAGGCGATACATTATTAATAACAAATACAGGTAAAATTTCAGTAAGAGCATCTCAGCAAGGAGACATTGAATTTCTTATGGCGTCACCCGTAACAAGAACCTTTTATGCCAAAGAAAAACAAGTTATTGATTTTAAAACTATAGATACTCAGATATTCAACACCGAATCAATTACTCTTAATGCATCTGCATCTTCTTCCCTGCCCGTTGAATTAGTATTATTAGAAGGACAAGCGACTATTATTGATACAAAACTTGTTGCAACAAATGCTGGTCATGTAACAATTAGAGCCACTCAAAATGGTAATGATCATTTTTTTCCAGCGGAGTCAATTACCCAGAGTTTTTGCCTTAATCCTCCCACTCCTATTATCGAATTTAAAGGAGACAAACTTGAATCAAGTAGCGCCAATAATAATCAATGGTTTATTGATGGCTCACCTATTAATGATCAAACCCAGAATTCAATTAATTATACAACTACCGGTACTTACTCCGTACAAGTTACTGTCAATGGATGCAGTTCTGCGTTTTCATTGGGCTTTTTGATAACAGCAGTTGAAGGCACAAAAAAATTCAACTTTAGTGCATACCCTAATCCTGCGTCCACTACCATTTACTTTGAACTCCAGGATAATCAAACAGACGTTTGTATTATAAATTTGTATTATGTCTCCGGTGAAAAAGTTTTAACAAAAAAAATAAATCGCATTAACAATCTTTTAAGGGGTGAAATAGGGATTGAGTCATTGCCACGAGGGGTATACATTTTAGAGGTTGTTTCCAAAAGCGATATATTGATTAATAGATTTGTCATGCACTAATTAATTAAGTATTATCTCCTATCGTTAGGTCCTGAAAATGGAATCAATAGTCGAATCTATTTGCTTAATGGATGATTATTTTTTAAAGATCTATTCAGAGAAATCTTTATCCGAGTAGATAAGAAAAGATTTACGAATTACAATTTACGAGGTACGATTTGGAGACAGATTGTACCTCGTTTTGTTTTATGAGAATTTGGAATATTTCAGATTTCAAATGTATCAAATTTTGCAAACTGTAACGGCCGACTCGCGTTTTGAAGTCTGTTCCGTTATTTTTGCAACGGTAACCTCAAAATGCATATGCGACTATTTTTATTATTGGTCTTCATTTCAACACAAACTTTCGGACAATGGATAGCAAGTGAGGAAATAGACAAGAGCAAAGTTCAAAATTGGTTTCCAAAACTTGTAATAGAGTACCAAGGCGTCTATCATTTTGGTGACTCAGAGAGTGAGTCAGACCTTGTACTAATCTTCGTCAATGGTAAGGTAATAGGACAGATACAATCTGGCTCATGGTCTGATTCAGCGTGGGTAAGAATGTATGAAAATCTGGGTGAGATTAAGATTGAAGGCAATAGATTTTCGTCAAAGAAGGCTACAGGTGAATTTGTAACCTATGATAATGGAAGAGAAAAAGTCAAGGGCTTAAAAGTAACGGAGCCTTGGAGTGGAATTCCGGAACCGGGTCAATGGGAGATAGGTCTTAAAAAAAGTAATCTAGAGGAGTTTTACGATGGAAGCTTTATTCAAGCGTCAATTGCATTACTCGATCAAAGTGATTTAATGAAACTAACTGCCTCTGATCTGCGATTGATGAGAAATGAAATTTTTGCACGGTACGGGCTAAAATTCAAGAAGGGAGGAGAAATGGATAACTATTTCAGGAAACAATCATGGTATGTTCCGCAGCGGGATAACGTTGATAAATTTTTGACTTCTCTAGAAAGGGATAACATAAAATTGATCCAGGAGATTGAAGGCAATAGATAACGGTTTACAGCCGCTGGTCATAGTTTCTAAACTCTGAACTTTGAACGGGAAACTTTGAACATATTATCTTAAATTCATTGATCAAACCTAATGAGATGAAGAACATCATTTTCCTCACAGCATTTTCCTTGCTGGTAAGTTGCTCGGCTAAAAAGACACCGGCAGACTTAATTATTTTCAATGGCAACATCTACACAAGTAACGCTTCGTTACCAACAGCTGAGGCAGTAGTTGTTCATGCCGATACGATTACGTTTGTTGGAAGTCAACGTGATGCTTTTCAATTTAAAGGTGATGACACGAAAATTATTGACTTGCAGGGTAAGACGATGACCCCAGGTTTCATTGAAGGTCACGGTCACTTCATCGGACTTGGTTTTAGCGAAATGAATCTCGACCTCATGGGTGTGAAGAACTTCGATGAGATTGTTGAGAAGGTTAAAGAAGCTGCCGCTAAAGCTAAACCTGGCGACTGGATTATCGGTCGTGGCTGGCACCAGGACAAGTGGGATGAAAAACCTGCAGACATGGTAAAAGGTTTTCCCGTTCATGATAAATTAAGTGCAGTGTCTCCTAACAATCCCATTGTTCTTAGCCATGCGAGTGGTCACCTCACACTCGTGAACAAAAAAGCAATGGACGTTGCTGGTGTAAGTAACTTATCGAAAGCTGCGCTTGAAAAGTTAATAGTT
>DATJHZ010000274.1:0-4302 GCA_035493595.1 Cyclobacteriaceae bacterium
CTCTCGTGGGAAATCCCCAATGGTAATAATGGCGATGATGTAAGCCTGTATCGTTATGGAAGTGATGAAGATAAATCAATCCTCATGCCCTTACTGAAATCAGATGAAGACTTTGATAATGTTTACAAGATAAAAATAAATGAAGGTGAGTTTTTTAGCGAACAAGATGGTAGCTGGAAACCTAACAGAATTGTTATCAATGATGCAACCAGCAAGCTTTTAAATTTGCATGTTGGCGATCAGGCGAGAATGCGTGGAACAGATACAGTGTTTACCGTTGCTGGTGTTGTGGGTGATTTCAACTTCTTTTCACTTCGTGATCCGATGAAGCCCGTAGTAATCATGCATCCCAAAGATCTTCATGTATATCGCTTCTTCTCCTTCAGATTGAAGCCAGGTAATTTGGCAGAGTCAGTTGATGATGTTGAAAAACATTGGAAGAAATTATTTCCTGAAGATCCTTTTGATTATGCATTCATGGATGATCGTCTGGCTTCACTATATAAATCAGAGCAGCAGTTAAAGAAAGCATCTGCACTTGCAACCGGTGTTATGCTTATGATTGTGTTGATTGGTGTATTAGGCCTTGTTGCTTTGAATGTGACAAAGCGTACCAAAGAGATTGGTGTTAGAAAAGTACTTGGGGCTTCCATGCTTAGCATCATGGCATTATTTTCAAAAGAATATATCCGCATGATTCTGATTGCATTTGCATTAGCGGTTCCCTTAGCACTTTACTTTGTTGACAGCTGGCTCTCCGGGTTTGCTTATCGGGTTACGTTGCAATGGTGGATGTTTACACTGCCAGGACTTGGATTGTTATTGGTTGCGTTGAGTGTTGTAACGATTCAATCCTATAAAGCAGCAAGTGTTAATCCTGTGAAGAGTTTGAGAACGGAGTGATACCTGTAAGATGAAAAACTCTTCTCCTCCAGAATGGGCATTACGATTTCTTCAATGGATTTGTCCAGATCATCTTTTAGAAGAGATCGAAGGCGATCTTATTCAGAAGTTTAATAAGGATTTAAGAATTGCTGGGGAGGAGAAAGCAAAGAAAAGATTTGTCTGGAATACAATCAGATTCTTTAGACCTGAAATACTTTTTAGAAATAAAATCTCAGCAAAAGCAGGCCAACTACCCATGTTTAAGAATTATTTCAAGACAAGCTATCGGCACATCCTTAATAGCAAGCTAAATTTTGTGTTTAAACTTGGTGGCCTTACTATAACAGTATTGAGTTTTCTTATTATCGCAATCTATATTTCATTTCAGCATTCGTTTGATCGTTATCACAATGATTTTGAAAATATTTATCGGATAAATTCTGAGCGAAAAGAAAATGGAAAGCAGGAGCGATATGCTATTGTGCCACTAGCATTGAGCACGATGATGCAGGGCAGATTTCCTGAAGTGGCTGCACTTACAAGATATCGGGGATCAAATCAACGGTTTATTCGATACAATCAGAAAGTTTTTAGTTGTGATATACCCCAGGTTGATAGTTCATTCTTTAATGTCTTTACAGTTCAGTTTGTTGCCGGTAGCAAAGATGCTTTGAAAAAACCAAAGTCGATAGTACTTACCAGATCACTGGCAGCTAGAATATTTGGTGATGCTGATCCTTTAAATCAGTTTGTTACACTTACCAATGGAAATCAATTATTTCAGGTAACTGCTATAATAGAGGATTTTCCAGGCAATTCACACTTGACTGCAGAAGCCCTTATTCCTATTGAAAGTTCACTAGATAATTTTTCTGCCAGTAACATTATATCACCAGTCGACTTCGTTGATCAATCGACAGTTCTTTACGCTCGTTTTCGTAATCATATCAATCCTGATTTGTTTTCAATGAAACTTGAATCGATGGTTGATAATCATATGAATAAAAAAGTGCGCATAGAAAACGGATTTCATATTTCATTGCAGTCTCTTGATGATATCTATCTTAGTCCTTCTTTGAAATATGAGTTCACAAGAAAAGGAAGTATATTTTATGTGTATGCCTTTTCTGTCTTGGGTATTTTTCTTCTGATCATTGGCAGCGTAAATTATATCAATCTTTCCATCGCAGATTTTAATGGTCGCTGGCGCGAGATTGGAATTCGCAAAGTAATGGGAGCTCGAAAAATTCAGATTGTGTTTCAGGTTGTGATAGAGACATTTTTATATGTTTCGATCTCATTAATGTTGGGAATATTTTTTCTCTACACTCTTTTTCCCAACGTGCTGGAACTTGTTGATTCGAATCTTAGATTCGATATGTTGTTCAATAATGAGGTTGTAGTTACAGTTGGTGTTGCAATGTTAATATTGATAGCGTTATCCACACTGATTCCTTATCTCCAGCTTTCAGGTCCGAGCATCTCTATGAATTTGTCTGGCGCACAATCTGCAGGATATAAATCGTCGCTGGGAAAAACATTACTGGCTGTTCAGTTTATCATATCGGTTTTCTGCATTAGTGCAACCATTATTGTAGGGAGACAATTAAGCTTCATTCATACCAAAGATCTTGGGTTCGATAGAAAAGATCTGATCGTTATTTTAGTTCCGGATGATTTTTCTGTTTGTAAAATGCAGTCTCTCAAAAATGAAATCAAGAGAATTCCAGGAGTAGAGGCAGTTTCAAACAGTTCTTTTAAAGTTGGTGGTGGCTACTGGAAAGACTGGTATACCATTGAAGTAGATGGACAAATGAAATCAATGGAATTATATGAGGTCTTTTCGGATGATGAGTTATTCAGCACGCTAAAAATGAAGCTTGTTGATGGTCGACTTTTTAATGCGAATAATCCTGCAGACAGCAGCGCTGCCTTTGTTATCAATGAGACTGCAGCCAACGTACTGGGATGGAAAGATCCTGTTGGTAAAAGAATACTAACTCACCCCGAAGAACCTGGAAGATGGGAAGGCACGGTTGTGGGAGTAGTGAAAGACATCAATATTAGTCCACTGTATGAAAAGGTTCAGCCTCTGGTTATGAGGTTGCCCTGGCAAAAGGATTATCCTGAATACTTTGTTTATGTTCGGCTGAATGGCCCGGTGAACAAAACTTTAAAAGCTATTGAACGAAAGTATGGTGAGCTGTTACCAGGATTTCCATTTGAGTATGATGACGTTGATACTTTCTTCAACAGCCGCTATCAGCGGGAGAATAAAGCTTTTGGATCGCTCATCTTTACTACCATTATTATTTTGATTGTTTCCTCCATTGGAATTTTTTCACTCTCCATTTATTTATCTACGAGGCGAATGAAAGAGTTTGGCATTCGTAAAGTTCTTGGTGCCAACATTGGTCAGATCATGGTTTTGCATATCTGGCATTTCATTAAAGTCGCACTCTTGTCAAATATAATCTCAATACCAATAACTTACTGGCTCATGAAAGAATGGCTCAATGGGTTTGCTTATCGAACGGAACTTAGTGTGTTTATCTTTTTATCTGTCATGGGTATTTCATTTTTACTTGTCATACTTTCAGGAGGTTATTCTGCCTGGAAAGCCGGGCGAATGAACCCGGTGGATGTAATCAAAATTCAATAGGTTAAAATGCTGATCTTGATAACGGACCTCTGACGTTGAACATTTATCCGGATCTTTCTAACTTGAAAGAATCTTAGGGTGTAAAAACCAAAACTTTTTAAGGTCTTTCATCGTCTTCCAGATAACCCACTTCTTCTGCTATGTTTCGAAACTATATCAAAACAGCCCTTCGCAGCCTGGTCAAACAAAAAATATATACAGCCATTAATGTGCTGGGTCTTGCTGTGAGCATCACGGCCTGTCTGCTCATTGTTCTTTATGTAAAACATGAGTGGTCATACGACAAGTTTATTCCCGATGGCGAGCGCATTTATAAAATGTCGTTGGAACGAAAATATCCTAACCATGTAACGTATTACTCGGTAGTGCCGCACTCATTTGCTAAAGTAATTCAGCATGATCTGCCCGAAGTAGAGAGCACACTTCATCTGTTTGGTCCCAACAAAAATTCTATAATAACATACAAGATTAGTGAGAGCGAAATCAGGTCATATGAAGAAGATAACTTTCTTCAGGCCGATTCGTCTTTCTTCAACTTCTTTAATCTTGAACTGGTAAAAGGCGACTACAATACTGCATTGAAATTACCGAGCCAGGTAATTATCTCTGAAGCTATTGCCGAAAAATATTTTGGTAAAGAAGATCCCATGGGAAAAATATTGGGTGGCGATTTTGGAGAAATTAAAGTGTCAGGAGTTTTTAAGAACTGGCCTGACAACTCACATGTCAGGTTTGATTTTGTAGCTTCTGTAGGT
>DATJHZ010000275.1:0-2553 GCA_035493595.1 Cyclobacteriaceae bacterium
TTGTTGGAGAAATTAACAGATTGCAAAATCATTTCGTATGCGTTGATGTTTGCCAGCACGCTCACACGACCAACAGAATAAGTCATGGTGTTATCTACTCCATATTGAATATCGGCTTTTGCATTTTGAAAACTCGTTACAAGAATGCTTGAGTCCGTAGCCAGCGGTTGTACAAAAGGCTTAATGGTATGATCTTCATAAATGTAATAAGCTGTAGCCAGCCACTGTAAACTACTTCCTGACTCACGATTCCAGGTTTTGTTATAGCTCAACTCGCCTGTGTTTACAAACTCAGGTCTCACTTTCGGATTACCGATTGTAATGTTTTGTCTGTCGTTAGCCTGAATACCTACAAACATGTGTCTGAAATTAGGTCTTCCTACTTTTCTGCTCAAGCTGAAATTCCATTCTTGTGTTTCATCTATTTTTTTATTCAGTGAAAAAGAAGGAAAGAAAGATTGAAAAATGTTCTGACCTGTTTTGGAAGGATAGTGATATCCAAAGGGAGTGCCATCAAATCGAGAATAACCATCCAGGCTTGACTGTTCCAGGCGCAAACCTGTTTCCATACTTAACTGTTTTGCAAATTGTTTGCTGTATAGAGCATACACACCATTCACTCTCTCGCGGATAAAAGCATCTTGCGAATAGTTCTGCAATAACGCTGACGTATCAGAATGAACTTCATAAAATAAATACTTTTGATCCCGGCCATACGTAAAGCTTCGCAGACCAAACTCCCATTTTGCAGTTTCACTCACAGGGTGTACATAATCCAGCTGCACTAATACCTGGTTGCCAACAATACGTCCATCAATGCGATTGCTCACCGGATAACCTTCCTGCGGAATATCTCCTGTTGATGTAACTGTATCCGCTGTTGTAATCCAGTCACCAGCGTTAGAAACTCTGTTGTGTGTGATTGATGTTCTTAAACGAATCTCTTCTCCCTTGCGACTAAACTGACGTGTCCAGTCAAGTTCTAATCCTTTATTTGTAAAATCATTGTGTGGTGTTGTGTTACGAGTTCCATAGTTAGTAACAGTATGTTCAGCATTACTGTAATAATAATTTTGATTACTCACGGTATTGTAAGCTCCGCCAATCAAGGTACCGGCAATTGTAATAACAGAGTGCTCGCTGATATTATAATCTGCTACTATCCTTCCATTTTGGAATTGGTTATTGAGACTGATGTTAGTTGACTGATTAAAATAATCAGTTGTAGTTCCTACAGCATCCATGCTATTTCTTCTCACATATCCTGTAAGCGGATTACGCGTTGCGTTAAGACTATACAGTGTCGTTACATTCCATTTACCTCTTTTCCAATCTAAGTTAAGCGTAGCGTCAAAGCGCGAGTTGTTACCGACCCCAACACTGGCAATACCATTATAACCCGGCTCTCTGTTCTTCTTCAACACTAAATTTACGATGCCACCTGTTGTACTGGCATCATATCGCGCTGATGGATTTGAGATCACTTCAACTGTGGCAATTTGATTGGCTGGTATCTGGGCCAGCGTAAGCTGTGTAGGTTTGCCATTAACATAAATGGTAGTGGCCATGTTTCTAAGATTAGGATTTCCATTTTCATCAATAGTAATGGATGGAACATTGCGCAACAGCGACTCAGCTGTGCCTCCCACTGAGGTAAGATTTTTATCGACATTAAAAATTCTTTTTTCCGGTGAGATCTCAACAGATGACTTCTCTCCAACAACCTGAACTTCTTTCAGAACTTTAGCATCAGCTGATAATACAACTTTGCCCATGTTAATTTTCTGACCTTCGGTTGGAATTGTTATTACCTGATCATGCGGTTGGTATCCGATAAATGAAATACGGACGTTTAAAACTCCTGCAGGTAAGTGAGAGACAGAGAAGTTACCCTGATCTGTTGTTTGTGCCCCACTCACTAAACTATCTCTGTCTGCTCCCTTAATAAACACCATCACCGAAGAAAAAGATAAAGGTTCTCCTGTTGATGCATCAACCACTTGCCCCTCAACCGTACCTCCTGCAGTCTGTGCCCTACAAACCTGACTAATAAAACTCAAACTGATAATTAATAGAAAATAGTATACTTTACTCATCCCGTCTCCTTAATTTCTTTTATTGAATCTTCCAAATCTGCATGGTTTAGACAACATACAAGTCTTGTTTATTTCATCATTATGAAAAATATTTTTATTAATTCTGCCAAGCATTGAATTAAAATTGAAATCATGGCCTGATAAACATTATATAGTCACATTGAATGACTGCCGTCAATATGTTGCAATAATAGACTGCAAATCTGTAGAAAAACTAAATGTTACTATCTGATGAAGAAATAAGTAGAATTTGATAAGAGCATTACTACCAGCCACCCCATCTTAAAATCAAAACGGGTTGTGCCGGAATGTCAACTGACACCTCCCCATCATTTTGCTCCGTATGCTGAACAAAGAGATCAAGTACGTTGTGCTTCTTCCATAACTCCGTATCATATGTTGGCTCCCAACTTCCAACGGAATATTTTGTTAAATAAAGATGTTCCCATTTCTTTTT
>DATJHZ010000276.1:0-3075 GCA_035493595.1 Cyclobacteriaceae bacterium
GGCTCTGATACTAAAATCAGGATTCGTGGAAATAACACCTTTGGTCAATTTGATAACAATCCCATTTTCGTTGTAGATGGTGTGATCATTGACGGTGGATTTAACCTGATTAACCCAAATGACATTGCAAGCATGGATGTATTGAAAGATGCATCAGCTACAGCTATCTATGGCTCACGTGGAGCAAATGGAGTTGTGATTGTTACAACCAAGAAAGGTAAAAAAGGTGAAGGTAAAATTACGTATGATGGCTGGGGTGGTATTCAGCAATTTTCCCAAACACTACCGAGGTTAGGAGCAAAGGATATGTTTGACTTACGTGTAGATGCGTACGCCAATACATATATGGATGCAAATCCTACTGCGAACAGACAGAGCTACATTGATAATGTAATTCTTAATCAAGCCCCAGGTAACACTATAATAGGTGACTATGAATTTGATACTTATAACAGTGGCAAGAGTTATAACTGGCTTAACAAGGTAACACGCCAGGGTGCACAGCAAAATCACACCATGAGCTTTTCAAAAGGAACAGACGAAGGTTCTGCTTATGTGAGCTTTAACTATATCAATAATAAAGGGTTGCTTGACAACTCATCCTTTGGCCGTTATTCAGGTAGAGTGAATCTGGATCAGAACATCAAGTCATGGTTAAAGATCGGAACGAATACTACTTACACAAGAAGTCATGAGACGTTTATAGACGGTGGTGTATTTTCTATTGCCAATGGTGCTAACCCATTGCTGGCTATCAACGATACGATGAACATTCTTAAATGGGGACCTGCTGAACAACCTGGTCAATATAATCCACTTCGAAGTTTGCGAATTAAAAGTGACGAATATCAGTCGAGATTGATTACCAGTAATTTTATAAACATTAAACCTACAAAAAAGATCAACGTCAGAACTATGTTCTCTGTTGATCTCACCGATAAGAAATTCTTTCAATATACGCCAAGAGATATTGGACAGTCGCTTAATAACTCAACTGATGGTACAGCTTTTCAGAGTAATGATCATTACCTGAATTGGCAATGGGATAACACGGTTAACTATGATATCTTATCAGGCGACCATAACCTTACTGCGTTTGCCGGTTTTAGTATGCAGCAAAACAACAGGGATTATAGCCAGTTAACGGCTACTGGTTTTGCAAACGATGATCTTTCATACAAGAATGTAGGCGCTGCTTACCTGACCAGCAAATTTCAACTTGGATCAGACTTCATAACAAATTCATTGATGTCATACATAGCCCGTGCAAACTACTCTTACAATGAAAAGTATTATGCTACCGTTACTGCGCGTTATGATGGTTCATCAAGATTTGCTAATGGCCACCAATGGGGTTTGTTTCCCTCTGTAGCATTGGGTTGGAATATGGCTGAAGAAAAATTCTTTCAGAACCTGAATGCATCATTTATCAATGTCGCCAAGCTTAGAGCGAGCTATGGCCAGGTGGGTAATCAGAACATACCAAACTTTGCTTATGCAAGCTTATACAACGCGAGTCGTTCCAACAATTCTGTAATATTTACATCTGATGGAAGACTTGGAAATAAGAACCTGGCGTGGGAACGACAAAAGCAATTGAACCTTGGATTAGACCTGAGTGTACTAAACAACAAAGTCAATTTTACATTCGACTACTTCACTATTAAAAATCAAAACCTTTTGTTAAAACGTCCTCTCTCAACGGTTACTGGTTTTAAAGAAGTTATTACCAATGTTGGAGAGCTTACTAACCACGGGATAGAAATTGGGGTAAATGCCAAAGTGCTTGATGCGAATGGATTTCGTTGGAATGTTTCTGCCAATATATCATCTGCTCTAAACAAAGTCACAAAACTTTATGGTGGTGCCACTGCCATCTACAACAAAGGTGGATATAACAATGTAGACATTCAACGCGAAGGAAACTACTTCGTAGGGCAATCGGTAAATTCAATTTACTCATACAAGTTTGACAAGATCGCACAGGCATCAGACATGGACCGTATTTCGCAAATGGATTTAGGTGGGCACATTGTAAAACCAGGCGACATACTTCCACGCGATAAAAATGGCGACGGAATAATCAACGATGATGACAGGTATGTAGTCGGGCGTAAGGATCCTAAATTCTATGGAGGATTCTCAACGGACTTGTCATATAAAAACTTTTCAATCAATGCAGTATTCACCTATAACTATGGAGCGAAACGCATTAGCAGTCTTTATGAAGGTTTAATGACGGGCAACGGTACATCTGCCGGGCATGCAGACTTGCTTAACCGCTGGACACCTGAGCACACCAATACCAATGTACCTCGTGCTTATAACGGTGGTGGTCGCTACAGTATTAGCGATGTTGATTTAGGAGTTCAAAACGCTTCATTCTTGAGATTATCTACGTTAACACTAGCCTATACTGTACCGCAAGCAATTTTAAGTAAAGTCAAGATGAGCAGCTTGCGCATTTACTTCACTGGCAACAACGTGTTTATAGCAACGAAATACAAAGGATACGATCCTGAAACTGGTGATGCTTATCCGATGTCGAGAATGTTTGTTACAGGTATTAATCTCGGATTCTAAGCAGGTTAAAAATTAATTCAACACAAAAAGATTTGAATCATGAAGAATAAAAATATAGGATTGAAATTAATGACCCTCATGCTTTTGGTCTTAAGCTCATGCTCTGATTTTTTAAATCAAAAACCACAGACGGCATTTACGCAAGAGGAAGTATTTGCTGATCTGGATAAAATTGAGCCACTGATTCTTGGTATGTATACCAGTTGGCGCAACAGCAAGAAGGACAGAGACGGTTTTATAGTAATGTTAGGTACCGATGAATCACAGCAAGGAACTCAACAGGTAACATCAGACGCAGATCAGGGCGGACTTGACAAGTATGATGGTTTCCTGGCCCCAAGTAATAAATCTCTGGAGCACCAATGGGAATTACGCTGGCCTATTATCAGTACAGCCTCATCAACCATCTACGCACTGAAAGCCAATAAGCAAGATCCGGCAAGAAGAGATCTTCTGTTGGGTGATGCTTCTTTCATTCGCGCTGCGTTAAGT
>DATJHZ010000277.1:0-15008 GCA_035493595.1 Cyclobacteriaceae bacterium
GAAACTATAAGTCTTCTTCCCACAGCATCTTCAGGTGGCCATCAGGTTGGTTTATTAATCGGATCATTTTTGACTCTGGCCCTCAATCTTGTGTTGATATATTTTCTTTTTTTTAAGTATGCCTTTAAGTGGTTACGCAAGCACAAATAGCAATCAGTTGGGCAGTAATCACTGTAGCTCCTGTGTAACTAGCCAGTAGATTTAGTACTCCTTTCATAGAATGCGTTTTTTATGAAGCAACCAGGGTGATTATCTGAACAAAACGGAAGTTTATCTAAACAACATCTAATGAACATCTAATGCCGGTCTAACCACCATCTAATGCCAGACTAAAGCTACACTGAAGCTAGACTGAACAATGTGGTTTCCATGTTGAAACGACTGGGTAATTTTTAGCGAAGCTTTCGATGGAGGAGACAGTATTGTTTTCGAAGAAGAATTGAAAGGTAATGTCTTCACCGTTGTTATCGAACCACACACGCAGATGTTGGATGTTGCTCGTTGAAGGAATGTATGGCCGTGTACTATATACTGGTCTAGACTTCTTACCGAGAAACATAAAATAAAGCACTTGGCGGAACTAAACTGACAGACCAGCGGTTTTAACAAGGGATAAGTGGGATTTTGGCAGATTTACTGACAAAATGTTACATAACCAACCCAAATAATACCTATTTCTTACATTGGCATAGGTGTTGTTGAGGGAGGTACCCAGAAATAATGTCAGGAAATTGAGAACTCAAGAGTTTTGTAATCTCAGGGTTCGCTAAAAACCTGAGATTGTTTTGATTACAGCGTTGGAGGTTTCGTTTACGTCCCTTACTCTGAACCTGTCTGGTTGCAAACAAACAGGGCTGTCAACGCAGTACTTTAGTGTTTTAATCTTTGGGAGATGAGTACACTAACGGGCTGCAAAGGTAATAAGTTGAATTTTAATTAAAAGTTTTAGTAGAATTAATTTTACGAAAGATTTCTTTAAACTCCTCAACCCTAAGACGTACGGCCCTTTTTCGAAGCCCATCTTGAAACTGTGGCCCTATGCATCCGTGAAGTCATAGGCGTTTTCCTCACGTAGAGGTATTTTCTAACGCAAACCCCTAATAAATATGGAGGTAGAGATTTTTTCTTTGGCAGATTTTGCCGCAAACACAGGGAATGGTAAACTCACTATTGTGGGTACATTCGACACTTTAACTACGCATCAAATGCCAGTACTGCAGATGTGCAGCCTGGTATTGAAATTGCGAATTTCCAATGCTCATGTTGGTAAGCACAAAGTGCTTCTTAAATTTCTTGATCCTGAAGGTAGAGAATTTATGCCAAGTCCAAATATTGACATCGAGGTTTTGGAAAATCAATTTACTGATTACAACGCAATACCAATTGTGCTGAACCTTCATCCGATGAAATTGGATAAGATCGGTAAGTACGCAATTGAACTGTATTATGATGAGGAATTTCACTCAGGGCTTAAGCTCATGGTGATTCAATCTATCCCAGTTCAGAAAGCTGCGTAGGTGTTTACAATGGGAGAGCAAATTTGCTCTCCCATTTTTTTTCTATTAAACCAAGTAAAAATATGAATGAAAGAGAAAAAGAATTGAAGGCATTCAATCAATGTGCAGATGCACTTAGCAGCCTTGAAAATAAGAATGTGTTGAAAGTATTTCACCTACTGTCGGTCCATTTTGAAGTCATATCCCCAGCAGGTGATCTAACAAAAAATGATGATCCAATAAGAACAGAGGTGTCAAAACAGTTGGCTAATATTGCTCTTGATACAACAAGTACAAGTGATAACGCTGATAATGCTACTAGCAAAGTTAGGAGACAAGGAAAATCAAAATCCGGTGGTATTAGACAACCAGCATTTTTAGCTGACTTTAATTTCGCGCCAGAAGGAATGATCTCATTAAGAGAATTTGTATCAAAATACAATCCGGATAGCAACTTAGAATGTAATTTAGTTTTTACTCATTATCTGGAAAGCGTGACAAAGACATCAGGTATATCTGCTGATCATATCTATACATGTTATAGGTACTTAAATAAAACTATTCCCTCATTTCCCCAGACGTTAGTTGACACAAAATCCAGAAAGGGATGGATTGATACTTCTGACACGAGTAACCTCAGAGTAATTTGGTCCGGTCATAACCATCTCCAAGAAATGGAAAAAGTTGTAATCAATTTGTCAAATACAGTTAATGGATGATTTAAAAGGATACGTTGGTTTTATCACCAACTTCAACAAAATGAAGCAGTCCCAAATGATGGACTGCTTTGCTTATTATTTTATTGGCTATCTCAAGAAAGATAGATTTGCCATCATAGATATTCATAATTGCTTTGTGAAGTTATCTCTACCTCCATATTCAAATGTCCGAAAATATTTAGCAGACAATTCGGTAAGAGCAACAGGCAATGGTATTCAAAAATATATTAAAAAAAACAATGATTATACCCTGAACAGTCAGTTTAGTGATCAGCTCAAAAGACTTGTTAACATAGATACACCAAAGGTTGTGATTAGTAAAACTCTAAGATCATTGTTACCAAATCTCATAAAACAGAGTGAACGGAACTACCTTGAAGAAGCAATTAATACTTTTGAGGTTGAAGCATATCGAGCAGCCATTATAATGGTATGGTTATTAACAATTGACCATCTTTATGAATACATACTTGATGATCCAACTAGAATTTCAAGCTTTGTCACTTCGTTACGAGCAGCAAACAACAAGACAAACATTCGTTCAAAAGATGATTTTGGAGAAATAAAAGAATCAATGTTTCTGATTACTAGTAAGAACGCTGGAATAATTTCTCACGATGTATGGAAGATTCTAGACGTTAAGTTGGGTATAAGAAATTCATGTGCTCATCCCTCAACTGTTTCTGTGGGGAAAGGAAAAGCATATGACGTGATTGAAGATTTAGTAAATAATGTACTTTTAAAGTATTGAAAAAAGCACGCTATTAGAATTTTTACTCAGTGATGTATAGCCGAGAAGTTTATATTAGTGAAATTGCTAAGTCGTTGGCAAGTTTACAAAATGAAATAGCCCTTAGAAATTCACTAAATCTTTTAGATATAAACATTCACACTGAGGATTTTTTTAAGAAACTTCTTAATAAGATCAATGGATATGATCTTAAAAATTTAAACTTAAGTGCTCCAAATACAAAAACAATTGATTTGGCTGATAGAGCGAACGGTGTTGCTTTTCAAATTACATCAGATAATTCGAAACGTAAAATTCAAAATACAGTAGTAGCATTTTATCAGGACGAATTGTACAAGGAATACAAGTTAAAGATTTTAATAACTAAAGGTAAGGTTAAAAAATACGAACCAATTGTTTACACTGATTTTCAATTTGATTTTAATTTAGACGTAATCGACATCCAATCTTTATTAAGATCTTTAATGGATTTTGACGTTGATCAACTTAGGGACATATCACAATGGATTGCCTCGGAATTACAAAATCCAATTACTGTTTTTCACGCCGTGCCCGAACAACAGGACTTCGATAGATTTTTTCTTAAATTTTTGAATAATGATATTGACGTCAATACTCTGTTGGCAAGGGCTCAGCCAACTCTAGCGGATTGTAGAGAGATATTTTCAGAGGAGTTCTACAGAGAGATTCATAACATATATTTGATGCATTATTATTCTATGCTAGAGATTGATCCTAACCTAAATGATAAATTTAGGGATAAGGATAATTATAAAACTAAGTTTTCATCTTTTGCGGAAATACGATCAGATATACATAATCTTCCAAAAGGAATGTCTAGTATTTTTAAATTAAATGCATTACGACCAGGTAAGTTTAACTATTACACTATTTCATTTATATCCAAAGAGTCCTCCGATGGATTATCTTTTAGCATTTGGGTTTTCATAAATGGGCGCTGGGTGTTTTTTCCAAAACCATGGAGAATTATTAATGTTCTTTACGATATGAAAAGCAGCAAAACATTTCGGGTCCTTATTAAAATATTAAGAGCGATTGGTTTTCATAAAGCTATTTCAAAAGAGCAATCGAATGGAATATTTGCAATGACATACTTGCTAAGAGAATTGGCGAAGGAATAGGAATTACTGTATTTCTTAATTGAGTTAAAATATATTATTGAGTATAATATTCTAAATATTCTGATCTCCAATAGTACTCGAACCAATAATAACATTCTAATCCAAGATCAGCAACAAGGAACTGGTTAGATTGGATCGACTTTTATAAGTCTTCTAATTTGAATTTTCTTTGCTTTCTCTCCAGGAATAATAATAATATTGTTATCAGAACATATATCCCTAAAGAAATAAAATCCTTTGGTTCCGCCAACAAATCTTAGAGTATCATTTGATGCGAATTCGGTTGAATCATCTAATGTAAGTATAATTTTCTCTTGACTTTTTGCTTCTGCTATAGCTCTATACTTCACGTAGTTTGTTGTGCTTAAGAAGATACAGAAAAGAAAAATAATGAAACAGATATCGGCAAGTCTTTTATATCTTTCAAATAGAGTTAGATGTCGACGAAATAGAGCAAACATCATTATTATCGGTATAACGACGATCGTCATGAACATCATGTTGATGTAACGAGGCATTGGATTTTCGATATATCTTTTACCCCATACAATCGCGCTGGCAATAGAAATGGCTACCGTAAGACTCCCACCAATAAGGATAATGATTATAATGTCCTTAACTGGTAAGTTAGTTGCAAATTCCGACTGTGTATTTTCACCTGCTGGAAATAAGGAAGTTATAAATAGGGAAAAGAAAATTGTGAGAACTGCAAAAGCTATCTCGGACAAGATTGTAGAGAATGAAAAGAGGATTTCTGAAGGATCAAGGTAATTATATATGGGGATGTCAAAAAAATAGTATTTCAAATAGACATTGAAATATCCTAGTAGTACGACGACAACTGTGATGATTGGTATTGAGTCAACTATTTTCTTCATAGGAATTTTGTCTCTCACCTACTGATCAACCAACAAAGCACTCGCCTTCACATCAAGATATTTTGCTATTTCAAATAGCGTAGCGATAGTGGGTTGGCTATCGTTGGTGCACCAACGTGATACAGTGCCGGGTCTTACCTTTAGATAATCGGCAAGCTCGCGGCTGGTCTTCTTCTTCTCCGCCAGCAATACTTTAAGCCTGTTATATTCCGGAGTTACTGATTTGCTCATTTGCTAAACTAAGTTATAGAGCAAAGCTAATGATTTGAAATTTAGTGTTTTAATTACCATTTTATCGGTATTAGTAATCTTTATATAAATATTAAATACGCTTTATTGTGATTTATACCTTTTTAAAAGATACATTTATATCAATTATTTAAACTAAAATATTTTATAAAGATGCGAAGCCCTCTTAATCTGGTAAGGCTGCCCCGGCAGGTAGAGTACACTCTTTTTCTAATAAAAGAAGAATTGAAAAGCCGTAAGTTCTTCAACAGCCTGAGCACTCTCGGGCTTGACAATAGTTACTATCAACCAAATTTAGATGAACTCATCATGCAGCATGTAGAACTCACTGATCAATCAAATGAAACTTTTGATTTCTATTACGCCATCATGGAAAAATACAGCAAGCACTTAGAGCCCAATGAAGATTCTATTACGCAGCAAGCCTTTCAGGTTTACCTTGAGTTTATGATGGAGAAGAAAAGGCGTGAGCGATAATCTCAAATTAAAAATTTCAAATTTCAGATTAGTGTACGCCTCAATCTGAAATTTGAAACTTGAAATTATGTTTACCTTACCCAAATGAAGCGTTGATATTTTTTTCTATTTTTGAGCTGAATATGCTAAAAAGACTACTCACTATTACCCTCCTGGCTGCCGGATTTGTATCCACGCTATCAGCCCAAAAAATCAATCTTTTTCCCGACGTACTGATAAAGGGCAATCCCTATATCGTATCAATCGCAGAGACCAGTGACGGAGGTTATCTGCTAGGTCCGTGGCTCGATCATGTTAACGGTGTGCCTTGCGGAAATCTCGCAAAAATAGATGCTTCAGGTAATTTAGTTACCTCATTCAATAAGATACTAACTGACAACCATATCTTATCAACAATTCCTTTACCAGATGGGAAAATTCTTACCGCGGGCTGGTTTAAAAATGTGAATGGCAAATCGACATCAGTACTGCGACTTAATGCTGATGGAACAATAGATAATTCATTCCAGGCATTTGTTGTTTCGGCTCCATACTATGATGTATCTGGGATTGCTCTTCAATCAAATGGAAAAATTATTGTAGTTGGATCATTCAATCAAAGCGGATATAATTGTATTGCTCGTTTAAACAGTGACGGCAGCATCGACAACACGTTTGCACATCTAGATCCTCCGTATGGATATTTGTCAACTCTGGCGGTTGACGGGAAAGACAATATCTATACAGGTGATGGTCACCGGTTGTATAAGTTAAATTCAAACGGCGCGGTGCTACCAGGTTTTCCAATACAGATAAGTGTCTCTGAAGTTTTCTATGCACTCGAACCCTATGGTGACAAGGTTATTGTTGGTGGCAATTTTACGATGATTAATAATGTAAGTCGCACCAATATGGCCATCGTAAACAACGATGGTAGTATCGATCCATTTTTTATTTCCGGACTAACGTCTATAAGTAAGATTAAACTAACCAGCGAAGGTAACTTCCTTATTCTCGATGAGAATCTGCTAAAGGTTTATGACCCGAAAGGAAATTTTATAACATCATTGAGCCAATTATTTGCTGATGATTTTTTTATTGATAAGACTGGAAATATTCTGATCTCAAACAGAGGTGCTGATGGGTTTGTAACTCGTTTTTCAAAGACTTATGTTGTTGATAATAAATTTGTTTGTAAGGCAACCTATACGGATGGTATTACAGCCATTGCCGCACAATCTGACGGTAAAATCATTTTTGGAACGCAGTCGATTGGCATAGGTGGTTCAATTAAAAAAATGGTTAGAGTTGGTGCGGATGGTAAGATAGATTCTACATTCAATTCAGCATTCAATGCCACAGACATAAAGTCGATTGCTGTTCAGCCGGATGATAAAATTCTTGCTTGTAGTTCAGGAGGTCTCGCACGACTTAACTCCTCAGGTTCGCGCGATACTACATTCGTTGGCTCAGGTCTTTCGTATGGCTTCTGTTCAAAAGTAAAAATCAGAAACAATTTTATATTTCTTTCAGGTTATTTTGATGAAGTCAAAGATTATAAAAGCCCAGGCATTGTGATGCTGAATATGGATGGCTCTATCAATCAAACTTTTAAGAGTAATCTTCCGGATGGAGCATTCGTGACAAACTTTGAAATTCAATCAAATCATAAGATTATCGTTACAGGTACTTTTACGTTCAACAATACATTCACATCTGTTGTTCGCTTAAATGAAGATGGAACCCTGGATGATTCCTTCACAAGAGGATATATTGCTGCAAATGGCGTCTGGCAGGTAGCAGTTGATTCGAAAGACAGGATTTATATTGGTGGGGACTTTTTTGATTACAATGGGAAAACACAATCTCACATTGCACGCCTCACGCCTGATGGTGTTCTTGATAATACCTATAACCCACTGTATCAATTTGATGTTAACAGTACGGTTGAGGTCCTTGAGCTTCTTTCGGACAACGAAATTGTAACAGGAGCTTACTCAGGCTATAACATTGTTGCTATCGACGTTCATGACTCAAACGGTAATTTACTAAAGAGAGAATTTTCGGATTTGGGAAGTAACTCTTCGCTATCGGCATCCTATTTTAATGGCGAAACACTTTACCTGGCAGGTAGAATTGTATCGAAAGACAATAGCGAAGTTTCTGGAATTGCTTCTGTAAATATCACGCCGGTTACAGGAAAGATTTCAGGTTTGCAGGTAACGAGGGCCGATCCACTTAACGCTACACTAACATGGGAAAACTATATTGCTCATGGTACTCGTTTTAGTATAGAGCGTTCAGCCCATGATAGTCTCCATTTTGAAGTTATTGATACAGTGCCAATATCAGTCAGTAACTACAACGATCATGGTGTACAAGGTAATGAAGCCTATTATTACAGAGTAAAAGCAATCAACACCAGCTCATCTACAGCATATTCAAACGACGCTTATCTAGATTCATTACTTGCTCAAACCATTACTTTTGATTTGCTAGCAGATAAAATGTCTGACGATGCTGATTTTGTTTTAAGTGCAAGTGCAACGTCGGGTCTTGATGTAACTTTTGAAAGCAGTGACGTGAGCATTGCGTCGATCAACAATAATATCGTAACGATCAATAAAGGAGGTGACGTTACCATAACAGCTTACCAATATGGTAATGCCATTTATAATTCGGCCACACCTGTTTCAAGAAGCCTGAGTATAAAAACAATTACAGGTGTTGATAAGCCTGAAGAAAAATCGATGAGTGCTTATCCAAATCCGGTGACGGGCGTTGTCCATATTCCTGTGAGTTCATCTTACGAAGGCGGCATTTATTCGGTGATTGATTCTAATGGTGTTTTGAAAAGTAAATCAACAGTAACCACACATAATGGTGTACTTGATATAAATATGACAACCTTCAGTCGTGGTTTATATCTTATTAAAATTGAGAACATGAATAGTTCACAGTATTCTAAAATAATAAGGGAATAAAATAAAATTTCAGATTTGGTGCATGCCTCAATCTGAAATTTGAAACCTGAAACTTGAAATTAATTGTGAACAAGCTCTACACTAACAGTATTCAAAAAATCGACGATGATACGAAGCGCTTCCTTGCTATCGCGAGATTCAATATCGGTTAATGGCCAAACGTGTGTAACATCGTCTAAGATTTTAAGTATAGAAGTAGCACCGGCTTGCTCTAACGCTTCGTGAAGGTAAATAGAATCGTCGCGCAAAATTTCTTTTGCTCCCACCATCGTTAACGTTGGGCTCAGCCCAGTGAGGCTACCCTGTACTGGTGACAGCAACGGATTTTTTAAATCGTGCGTGCCGGCATACAGTGACATGGCGCCATCTAACATAGCTTTTGTAAGAATGGGATCAAGCTTTTCATTTTGCACATAGCTTGGATAGTTGTTTTCCAAATTCAGCCATGGCGAGATGAGCACCTGGTAACGCGGTAACGGAAGGTTACGATTTTTTAAATTCAGCGCTGTGCTTAAGGCGAGATTGCCGCCGCAGCTGTCGCCCATAATACCAAACTGCAATGCAGGAGTAGCTTGCAACAACGCCTGAATAACAGCGGTGGCCTCGTGGAGCGCTGCCGGAAATGATTTCTCCGGTGCCAGCGAATACTCTACAAAAAGAATTTTACGTCCCATTGCATTCGCGATATGACTCACCATTGCCTTGTGCGATTTAATGGAGCCCATAGTAAATGCACCGCCGTGCAGGTAAACAACAACTTCGTTGCTGGTGATGTTGGCTGGTGTGAACCAATAATTTTCTATTCCGGCAAGTATAACACGCTCAACATGTACGTTGCTGTTCGGCGCATAGCTCAGACCTAATATTTCAAATCCTTTACGTTCTTCAGTCATATTTTTCATAACATTTTTTTTTATTATGAAGCAAAGGTGTTGAAGACGGCGAGCGTAAAACTTAATGTACCTTAAGTTTTACATTTTTTTGTTTTGCTAAGGACAGAGACGCAAGACTACTTGCCTGCAAGGTCTTTTCTGATCTTGCTCAAAAATTCGGGCGTAACGCCCAGGTAAGAAGCAATCTGAATGCTGGGGATTCGATTGGAGAGCTGTGGGTATTGTTCAAGAAAGGTGAGGTAACGCTCCTCGGCAGTGGAGCTGATGTTTTGCAATACTCTGTTTTGCATCTCTACAAACTTGTTTTCGAAGATCACTTTAAAGTAGCGCACAAACTTGGGGTAGTTTTTGTAGAAAAAGAGCAGATCTTTTTTTTCGATCATCAGTATGCGTGATGGCTCCAGCGTTTCGATGTAAAGCTTGCTGGGCTTGTCAGAATAAAAACTGCTGATGTCGGCAATCCAGTCGTTCTCGGCAGCAAATTGTAAATTATGTTCTTTGCCAAGATTATCGACGCTATATGTTTTGAAGCAACCTTCAACCACAAATGCATGGTGATGGCAGACTTGTCCTTCCTGGAGAAAAAATTCTTTGCGCTTTAAGGTACGCTCTTTCGCGCGCGCAGAGAGTTCTTGTTTCTCTTCTGCACTTAGCGGCACGTACGAATCAAAAAATGTAAACAGTTGCTGTTCTGCGCTCACAGGTATTAATGGGGATGTTGAAATCAGGCCAAGTTAAATATTCCTGCTGTATGTTTTATATGTGAATAGAGATGAAATAATGCTCGCGCAAGCGTCCGCTTGTGCGTAACCTCATTCAAGCGTCCCGCTTGCGAAAGTATTTTTTACTCTACATCTTTTTTATTCTACATGTGATAGCTGAAATAATTTTAATCTCGCCAGCGGACGCTGGAAACAATTGGCGTCCAAGCGAGACGCTTGAACGAGACGCTTGCGAAAGTATTCATGTTAATTTTCATTCTACATCTCACCATGTGTTATATGTGAAGTAATTTTTACGCCAACGGACGCTGGAAACAGTTTGCGTCCAGGCGGATGCATGAACGAGAATCTCGCGCAAGCGTCAATTCGTTAAGATGAGTGTATGTCTTATGAAAAAGAAAACAAATTGTTTAGGTTTGTTTATCATAGCAATACATTTTCAAGAAAAAAACAAGTATGAAGATACTCCTGGTTGAGGATGAACCGAATGTTGCCTCGTTTGTGCGAAGGGGCCTCATGGAGGCTAACCATGAAGTGTCACTGGCCATGGATGGTACTACCGCCTGGCAAATGATACAGACCAATACACCTGATGTTATCATTCTGGATGTTATGCTCCCGGGCATGAATGGCATTGAGATCTGCCGTAAGGTTCGAAGTGAGAATATTCCTACGTCTATTATTATGCTTACCGCCCTGGGCACTTCAGAAAATGTTGTAACGGGTCTGGACTTTGGTGCAGATGATTACATTGTGAAACCTTTTAAGTTTTCAGAACTTCTGGCGCGCATCAGCGCCGTTACAAGAAGGGCATCGGCTGCGCCCATAAACGCTGCGGTTTTAACAATCGGTGATCTGATGATTGATACGCGCGGTAAGATTGTAACGCGTGCAGGTGAAAAAGTCAGTCTTACAGCAACCGAATATAAATTACTGGAGTTTTTAGTACGTAACAAGGGTCGCGTTTTTTCACGGATTGAAATACTTGAAAATGTATGGGATATTAACTTTGAAATGAACACTAACGTAGTGGACGTTTACATTAACTATCTTCGTCGGAAGATTGATAAGGTCAGTTCACAAAAACTGATTCACACCGTTGTTGGTATGGGTTATGTGCTGCGTGAGGAATAAACCTGTTGATAACCAAATAGGTTAGCGTTGAAAATCAGAACAAAAATATCGCTCGTCTTTACATTAATGACCGCTGCATTATTGTTGCTGGTCAGCAGCGTGGTATATTTTCTTTCATTACAATATACGCACGGCCACTTTTTTACGCGACTTAAAGTGAGGGCTTCCATTGCAGCATCCAGTCACTTTGAATCGAACAACGTACGGGGAGCCATGCTGAAATTGCTGCGTGAGCGCCATCTTGAACAGCTATCGCAGGAACATGAATTCTTTTTTAAAGACGACGAACGGCTCGCGCAAACCGTTAGTGATTCTCTTCCTGAAGTACCACACACCTTTATTGCTACTATTAAAAAGAATGGGTTTGCTCAATACCATACGGGTTATGTTCATTTTTCAGGCACCCATAATCCTGAAAATAATTATATCGTAGTTGTCTCAGCGTATGATGACGATGCAGAAAGTCAAATGAATTTTCTGCGCAATCTTCTGGTGTTTACATTCTTATTCAGTTGCATTCTTGTCTTTGTACTGGGCAGAATCTTTGCCTTCCGCATTATGGCCCCCATTTCATCTATTGTAACACGGGTGAATGATATAACGGCTTCCAATTTAAGTGATCGTGTGCAGGCTGGTAATGGTAACGATGAACTTGGAGAGATTGCCAACACGTTTAACAACATGCTTGACCGGCTCGAAACTACATTTGAGTTGCAAAGTAATTTTATAAGCAACGCATCACACGAACTTAAAACACCGCTCACAGCCATATTGGGAGAAGCTGAAATCATTTTACAATCGCCACGAACAACAGAAGAATATCAGGTATCAATACACACGATACAGCAGGAAGCCATAAGACTTAATGATCTAACCTCAAGTTTATTATCGCTTTCGCAAATCAGCTATGATGGCAAAAAACAAAAAATTGAACCCGTGCTGATGGATGAGTTGCTGATGAGCATCAAAATTAATCTCGATAAACGCGTGCGTGATAACCAGGTTAAAATTCTCATCGGTCAGACACCGGAAAATCCAGATGTTTTTATGCTGAATTGTGTTAGGGTTTGGATGGAGCTCGCCCTGACCAATATTATTAATAACAGCATTAAGTATTCTGATAATAAGGAAGTATTGGTAACACTATCCGCCAATAAGGAAGATTTCTTTATTCATATATCAGACTCCGGCATTGGCATACCCAATGAAGAAATCAAACATATCTTTGAGCCTTTCTTCCGAGCCAGCAACACATTTCACTACACAGGGTATGGCATTGGCCTTCCGTTAGCGTCCAAAATAATTCGTTTACATGGCGGTAAGATCAGTATTCACTCCAAGCCGCAAGTAGGTACCAAGGTATCGCTGCAATTTCCCCAAAATCCTAAGATTAAAATCTGATTAGAATAGATTTAAGAACATTCTAATCCAGCCTTAATTCCCCCTTAAATACGGTATCGTTTCTTTACTCAACACTAACCGGTAAGTTATCGGGATTCGCTTTATAGAAATCATGCCTGTGGTGCGATCATTATAAGCGAATTAAAAGTGGCCAGTAAAAACCCAAATTAACACATGAAAAACATATTGATCACAACAACGTATGATGTGGATACATTCAACGCTTTAAAGATCGCAGCTGATTTAATACGACATCATAAAGGTTCTGTTGTATTATTGACGGTGTCTGACCTGTCTGATTCCATTACCGAATTATTATTCCTCTCCGCACGCGATCACGTTGATCAGGAGCAGCGGCAAAAACGGCTGGAAGAATGGAGACACTTTAAAATTCAAAATGAAGTTTCATTTGATTCCCTTGACATAAAGGAGCATCACCAATTTGGATTCTCGCGTCCGATTTTGCGGCAGATTCTGGAGCGCTTTGAAATAGATATGATTATTGTGCCACACTCTATGCAACGGAGTCGTTTTGGCATCCACAAGATTTTGCTAAAGCTTTTACACGATAGTCAATATCCATTGCTTCTGCTTTCGGCTGAGCAGTCATCATCCGAACGAATTCAACGCGCGCTGTTTCTCGATGGAAGTGGTGAATTGTTAACAGCAGAAATTGAAAACATGCCGTTTCATATCATCCACAAGTCTATGCTTGATCAATCGACATGGCAACACCAATCGTTGAAACAACTTATTGACAGGCATAAGATTGATCTTATTGTACAACGAAAACAAAACCGTGCGATGGCTCGCATCAATGCAGACTTGCCAGACCTCGGCTTACCTGTACTTACTGTCTGATTAAATTACTGCATGGCATTTTAGAACATTAAACTATTTAATAAAAAACTATTCATCTTAACGATTGCCAATATGCTGTTGAAAAAAAATATTCCGTGGACCTACGTGTTGAGTAAAGTAAAGTATGAGATTTTACTTGTCATTTGTTATACTGTAGTCTTTGTACGCTGGCATGAAGATCTTAACCTTCATCACATCACCATTCCCATTACTATTCCGGCCATCATTGGTACTATTATTTCACTTCTCCTGGCGTTTCGTTCAAACCAGGCTTATGATCGATGGTGGGAAGCCCGCATCATCTGGGGTTCAATTGTTAATGACTCGCGTACGCTGATACGGCAAATGAAAACCTTTATAAACGATCCTGAATTCTCAATAACTGTCGACAAGATTACAGACACTCTTGCTATGCGCCAGGTTTTCTGGACCTATAGCCTTGGACAATCATTACGCAATCAAGACCCGATGAAATTGGCTGAGAAATTTCTTTCTGATGAAGACCTGAAGTTTGTTTCAAAACATACTCATATTCCCAATGCCCTGCTCATGCTGCACGGCCAGGATATTAAATCTGCTATGGAACAAGGATTGTTAAACAGCTATCAGCAAGTTGAACTGGATAGAACCATTAGCCGGTTATGCGATGCGATGGGAAAATGTGAGCGGATTAAGAATACCATTTTTCCGACCACCTATAGTCTGTATATTCATTTTGCGTTGTACCTGTTTATCATCATTCTTCCCTTTGGACTTACCGAATATCTGGGCATCGTGCAGGCGCCGATCATGATATTAATTCCTCTCTCTTTTCTGTTAATTGAAAAGATGGCGATTCATTTTCAAGATCCATTTGAAAACAAACCAACGGATACACCAATGACGTCAATTGCAGTAACGATTGAAAAAAACCTTCGTGAGATGATTCGTGATAATAGCTCAGCCAAAATAGCGGCGACGCAAAAAGTTGAAAGCACTTATTACCAGCTTTAAGATGCTCGCGCAAGCGTCCCGCTTGTGGGTAACACCATTCAAGCGTCGCGCTTGCGAAAGTATTTAAGTTAATTTTTCATTCCGTATCCCGCTGGTGTTATAAGTGAAATATTTTTTACGCCAGCGGGACGCTGGAATAGTTAGCGTCCAGGCGAGACGCTTGAACGAGGTACACCTCATACTTTATACCTGTAGAAATAAATACTCAGTTTATTTGTATTTGGTTAACATGAAACAAAATAAAGTTGCCTGGCAATCTTATTTGAAGTGCTTGTTGATGGCATAGATTTTAATGATGTGTTTGTGTTAACTAAAGAATTATGAAAAAG
>DATJHZ010000278.1:0-11204 GCA_035493595.1 Cyclobacteriaceae bacterium
GATAGCTACACCATCTTCCGTGATAAGTTGTTTGGCTTTGGTAACATACTGATTACCGGGACCAAATATTTTATAGACTTTAGGAATGCTCTCTGTGCCGTAGGCCATAGCGGCAATAGCCTGGGCTCCGCCAACTTTAAATATCTTAGTGATGCCTGTTAGTTTAGCAGCATATAAAATAGCAGCGTTAATTTTTCCTTCTTTATCTGGTGGAGTGCAAAGGATTACTTCTTTACAGCTTGCAAGTTTAGCGGGGATGCCAAGCATAAGCACTGTTGAAAACAAGGGCGCGGAACCTCCAGGAATATAAATTCCAACTTTATCAATACCTACACTCTTGCGCCAGCATGTAACACCGGGCATGGTTTCTACTTTAACAACGTCTCTCTTCTGTGATGCATGAAACTTTTCAATGTTAGAAGCCGCTGTTTGAATAGCTTGTTTTAATTCAGATGAAAGGCTTTGCTCGGCTTGTGTAACTTCACTAGCTGTTACTTCAAGTTTGTCAATGGAAATCTTATCAAACTGAAGCGTAAGTTCACGGATAGCTGAGTCGCCTGATTTTCTGACACGGTTCAGAATATTCTTCACGGAGCTTTCCAGAAACTCCAGCGATAACTGTGGACGCTGCGTTAATTCTGACCAGGTTTCGCGAGCGGGGTTGTTGTAAATTTTCATGTTGTTCTTCTTTCAATTATGAGATAAAGAATCAGGCAATCATTTTTTCGATAGGGATGACGAGAATTCCTTCAGCACCAAAAGCTTTCAGTTGATCAATCTTTTCCCAGAAATCATTTTCATCAACAACTGAATGAAGTGATGACCAACCATTTCTACTCAACGGTATAATAGTAGGGCTTTTCATTCCTGGTATAATGTTCGTTATTCTCTCTATGGACTCGTTAGGACAGTTGAGTAGAATGTACTTATTGTTCTTTGCTTTTCTTACCGCTTCAATGCGGAATAATAATTTGTCAAGGATAGCTTGCTTCTCAGGAGACAAACCTGGTGTTGTAATCATCACCGCCTCTGACTGCATGACTACTTCAACTTCTTTTAATCCATTGCTAAGTAATGTACTGCCTGTGCTCACTAAATCACAAATGGCTTCAGCTAATCCAATACCTGGAGCGATTTCTACGGAGCCACTGATTTCATGGATGCCAGCTTCAATGTTATTTTTCTTGAGGAATTTTTTAACGATGTTGGGGTAGGAGGTTGCAATGTTTTTGCCTTGAAGGAATTGCACGCCTGTATATGTTTCAGAGCGGGGAATGGCAATAGATAACCTGCATTTAGCGAAGTCGAGACGTTTGATGATTTCTGTTTTCTTGAGTTTCTCTTCGCATACATTTTCGCCTACAATACCAATGTCAGCAACTTTGTCTTCAACGTATTGTGGAATGTCATCATCGCGAAGAAAGAGAACTTCGACGGGGAAATTACGGGCCTGTGTTTTGAGTTGGTCTTTTCCATTGCTGAACGACAAGCCGCTTTCTTTTAATAGTTCGAGTGAACCTTCCTGCAGACGTCCTGATTTCTGAATTGCAATCCTTAATAATGTGCTCATTGTATGTGGTGTTATACTTTTCGGTTTTATTGGTCAATAAAAAAGGCTTATCACATGGTGACAAGCCTTTTTTGAAATCTTATACTTTAAAACTCAAAACATAAAGCTGCCACCCATCGTGTGGTTTACATGATGATGGTGGTGGATGTTTATGTTAATTGCTTTGCTCATTTCTTAATTACAGTGCGAATAAAAAGAACATAAACCTAAAATCAAAATTTCATCCTGGTAAATTTGCAGAATCAATTGAATTATATGCCCATGAAGTATTTATTTATAGTCTTTGTATTGTTAATGGCCTGTTCTGATAGCACCGAGACGAGAAAACAACGCTTGTTAGCCCAGGGTAATGAAATGGTTGTGAAGCAGGATTATGATGAGGCGGAGAAGTATTTCGAGGGCGCATTGAAGCTCGATTCATGTTTTGCTGATGCTTCAAACAACCTTGGTTCGCTCTATTTTAAAAGAAAAGAGTATGGCAAAGCTGTTCAATATTATAGTCATGCTATTAGCTGCCGTCAGCAGTACAGGGAAGCCTATTTTAACAGGGCTAATGCTTATTACGAACTGCACGAATATTATAGTGCGCTGGCCGATCTTTCAGCGTTGACTAAAGTTAAAGATACGTCTACTGTTTTCTTTCTTCAGGGATTGATACATACAAAGATGCGGAGCTTTGATGCTGCTATTGCAGATTTTGATAAAGCACTGAAGCTGGACGTTAAGAATGCCGAGATCTGGGTTAACAAAGGAATAGTTTTGTTTTACCAAAAGAGGAATGATGAAGCACGAACTGATCTGCTAAAAGCGATTGCATTGAATCCCAAGGAACCTAATGCATATAACACGATGTGTTTGTTAGAGGCTTCTGAAGGACATTATATAGAGGCAAAGGATTATATAAATAAAGCACTGGCATTACGTGCTGATGATGCCTACTTTATAAACAACCGTGGATATATCAATCTGATGAAAAACAATCTTGAAGATGCTGTAGCTGACATTGATCGAAGCATTGGGCTTGATCCTTATAACGGATGGGCTTATAGAAACAAAGGTATCTATTATCTAAAGATGAATCAGATAGATGACGCCCTTCGATTACTCAACAAAGCCGAAACTGTTGACAAGTACATTGATAATCTCCAGTTCTATTTAGGAGAGTGCTATTTCAAGAAAGGTGATAAGCAGCAGGCTTGTGCTCACTATAAGTTGGCGTTCGATGCAGGGGAGTTGGATGCGGTGGAGTTTGGTAAGCTTTGTAAATAGTTAAAAAGCATAAATAATTCTATGAAGAATAGAATTAGTCTATCCAATTTTCTATTTCAATTCCTTTCATTCTTTCAAAATCAGAGGTGTTGCGTGTAACCAATATCAGGTTATTCGAAATAGCTGTTGCTCCAATCAATAAATCAAAATCATCCAGAGGAATTCCTTTCTTTCTTAATCTGGCTTTCTCTTTAGCGTAAATGTCTAGGGAATTAAAAATTGGTATGATGGTGAACTTACTTACAAATTGGTCAATCGTCTTTCTATTCTTTTCTTGATTTTCGCTGTTTTCAGCTCCAAACTTCAGCTCGGCAATTGTTATTTCAGAGACGAAACAATTTGAAAGCTCGGCCTTTTCAATTTTTGTATTCAGATTGAACTGTCCTTTTAAGAAGTAAATACAAATGTTTGTATCGAGTAGGTACTTCTTCAAAACTGTTCAGTCTTTCTGTTAAAATTTCTATTCTTTTTAAGGTCTGCAATTATCTCGTCAGCCGACTTCTTTGTTTTAAAAGCTCCATACAAATCAGTTAATGATTTATTGCTTGGTTTCTTAGAACCTTTTAGAGAATCTGAGAGCTTTGAAATTAATTCAAGTCTATTGTCAGGACTTAAACTCTTCAGAAGTCCAAGGTAGCTGTCAATCAGGTTAAATTTTAAATTTGTTGCCTTCATTCCGGTTAAAATATCACTCCAAAAATAATCATTTTTACGACAATTATTGAGTATTAAACTCTTCGATTATCCTTGTTGGGCACGTTGTTTCTCTACCGTCTCTCTGTAATTTTTCTTTTAAGTATCAATATTTGATGACGTCATTCACCTGCATTCATTCGATTAAAAGTATTTTTCAGATCATCTGGATTAGCTTTAACCATAGCCTCACTAAAGCCAAAAGTCAATTCGGTTTTGCCTTCTCTTAATTGTTGGAAGATGGCTTCGATAAAGTCACTAACTGCGGGAGCAAAATCATGCAGACCTTTTCCACCAAGATCTGTATTTAATGCTGGTGGAATTATTTCAATGACTTCAATATTTTTTGATTTTAATAAATGACGTAAAGACAATGTAAAAGAATGAAAAAATGCTTTCGTCGCACTATAGACTGGCACTTTTGTAAGAGGCACAAACGACAGACCTGATGTTACATTCATAACGGTGGTCAGTGATTTTAAATTAACGAAGAGTGATGTTAAATGAAGTGGTGCTTCAATGTTAGTTGCAATTTCTTCTTTGGCACGTTTAAAGAAATCGGCATCAGAGATTGTCATCCATTGTTGAATGCCGGCATTGTTTACAAGCACATTTAAATCACTATGATTTTGTGACACCCATTTAAAAAGTTCTGTTCGTTCTGATTCACTTGATAGATCACAGACCCTGGTAATGACGGATGGAAATCTTGCTGCCACTTCTTTCAATGATGACTCACGCCTCCCGCAGATAATTACGGTGCTATTTTCTTTAACAAATCTCTCAGTTAACCCTAAGCCAATGCCAGATGCACCCCCTGTGATTAAAATTTTGTTGTTTGATAATTTCATTTTTATAATGTTTTTATTCTCAGATGTTGCATAAAGTGGCTATCAAGGATTGTTAGGTCGACATCGTTAAAATCTCCTGCATCCTCGTATTCTAAATCGTTCTTTGTTAAATTCTCTAACGATACATAAAAATGACCTTTGGCTCTTCCGTAAGTGGAAATGTAAATTAAATATTTCTCTGAATTGTCGGTGAGCCCAATGGCGCACAAGTCTGATTCCCAATGATCTTTAATTTTAAAAGTGTTTTCTCCGTATTTATCAGAGAAATGTTTTACCAATGATATAATTCTTTTATCCTTGTTTAAATTTATATAATTCATTTTGCTCTATGTCAAAACTGTGTTGTTGTTTAACTTTCTGTTAAGCCATTACGGATATCATTTGTAATGCAACTTGCCCTAATCCAATATTTCCTTTGATGTCTACCTTGTTGATGGCCTCCTCGGGTTTCATTCCTTTTGAAAACAACTTCCAAGCATCATAGGGATCTATCTTTATTGTTGCGGATGGTTCTCTATCTATGTTCTTGATTAAGGTCCAATCATTATCATTTCTTTGAATATTCCATTGCCCACCAATTTCGCTATTCACAATGAGTGTCACTATAGTTCCAGTTGCTGCCATTATGTTTCTGTATGTATGTGGTAAGCCGTACATCAGTGTGTCAATGAACGGATTATATAATTCTTTAGTTAAAAGTGCTTGCTTTCCAACAGCATCTCTGATTTGTTGTTGATGCAAGAACTTTTCTGTGTATTCTCTTGCTATATGAAACCAATTCGCTGAAACTTTCTGTCCTGCCCAGGCTACAGAATACACTGTATCTTAAATGGATTTAATGTTGCTAAATGCTCAGCGTATTGTTTGTTCGTGATTTCGAGAAGGCTGGTTAATACCTGTGGACTTAATCGTTTTGTGGCATTAGTCCATTCCATATTTAGTTTGTTAAGGAACGATACCAAATCTGAATATGAATTTATGTTCTCCGCCTTTTCACCAAAGAAATTATCTCGCGAAGCGGACAAAGCCCTTAAGCCTCCATCAAGCAAATGTGAGACAATGTCTTTTACTGTCCATAGTTTTGCAATAGTGGGTTTATTCCATTCTTTTTCTGTTAATGAATGTAAAAGTTCGATCAGCATCCTGTCTACGGTAGGAAACAAGTGCAATGTTTTTATTGGTACATCATTAACTATACTCATGAAGTTTTTGTGAATAGCATTTCATCTCTAAAATACTCTCGTGCTTCCTGTAACCAAAATAAAAGAGCTGTTAATTTTGAGCTGGGAGATGTTTACAACAAGTAAAACCTCTTTTTATTCCTCGACACGGCGCCAAGTTTATTATAAAACTCAATAGCCCCAGTATTGTTTGTAGGTGTTTGCCATTGAACATTAACACAATCAAGTTCTTCGGCTTCGGTTTTTATTTTGTCTACTATCTTTTTGCCGATGCCCTGTCCTCGTAGTTCGGGCATTAAAAACAGGCAATCCATGTGCATATAATATGATGCATCCCACGTCGAATATTCTTTCATGTAGGTGGCATATCCTTTTAGCTTGCCTTCATGCTCAACCACCAGGCAGGTTAGCGGTGGATTGTCTGAGAAGAGGTGCAGAGCAAATCGTTCTTTCTTGCCAATCTTGCTATAGGCTGCATCCTCATGTGCCGCATGCTCATCACACAAATCGATAATCTGCTCCAGGTCTTTTTGGATTGCTTTTCTGATCTTAATATTTTTCATGTATTACATTTCTATTTCCTGACGAAGGAAGGTGATAAAATAATCGAAGTACTCTGGTCGGTCTTCTTGTTTTAGTAAGGCTATAAATTGTTGCCGATGTAAACCTTCTGTTGTTACTTTTACAGTCTTAACATGATTGGAATTCAAATGAGGCTTTAGCGCCCAACGCGGCATAACCAGAACACCCATATCAGCTTTTACCATTTCAACGGATGCCTCTGTTAATGGAAGTATCGTAATATTTTTAGGTTGTATGTTAGCAGGCTTTAGCACGCGTTCATATACCGTAACAGTATCTAACGGCTCGGAGTGAATAATAAGATTTTCGCTCTTGAAATCTTCAGCCGTAACGTATTCTTTTAAGACCCATGGGTGAAACTCTGATACCAGAGCCACCATTTCATCACGGAACAATTCTACATATTCTATTTGATCGTTAACGATAGGATCGCTGGTGATGGCCAGATCAATTTGTCCCTGCAATAATTTCTGAATAGGTCTGTGTGTAGCTTCAAAAACTATTCTTACTTCAATAGAAGGAAATTCGGTATGGAATTTCTTTAACAGGGCAGGGAGCCAATGATAGCTGGTGTAACATTCTGTGCTGATCCTGATTACTCCGGTTTCACCACTGATGATCTCTTTTATTTCGCGCTGAACTTTGTCAAGTTCTTTCAGAATCACATGGGAGGCAGCCAGTAATTTTTCACCAGCTTCTGTCAGGATAAGTTTCTTGTTGACGCGATGGAAGATTTTTGTTCCCAATTGAAGTTCCGCTTCGCGAAGCTGATGACTCAGAGCGCTAGGCGTAAGATGCAGTTTCTCAATGGCATTGGCCATGCTTCCTTCTTCAACAATCGCCCGCACTAATTTCAGGTACCGTATTTCCATAATTAACTGTGGGACAAATATACCTTCATGACTGTTCTGTCTATGTTAATTTGATTGAAAATATTTCACGATCATCGTTAAAATAATTCGTTTTCAATTACAGATTTCAAGTTTCAAATTTGGGTATTAATATTTCAAATTTCAGATTTCGAATTTTGGGTGGACAGGATTTAAACCTCTGGCGATCTGATCTGAAATTTGAGATTTGAAATCTGAAATTGAATTTAAACCCAATTTATCAATGAAAACGCAAATTGAACATTACGAAAGCAAATTGACCTATGAGATTGATTCATCCGATTTGTACGATGCACTGAACAATGGAATAAACATTATTGTAATTGATGCCCGCAAGCCTGAAGGCTTTGAACGTGAACATATACCTAGTGCTATAAATATTCCACATCGCACTATGTCTGTCGAAACAACAAAAGATTTGAACAGACAAGCTATCTATGTTACGTATTGTGATGGCATCGGCTGCAACGCCTCTACCAAAGGCGCGCTGAACATGGCCAGACTTGGCTTTACCGTAAAAGAGTTAATTGGAGGTATCGACTGGTGGAAACGTGATGAATATTCTACAGAAGGCAGGGAAGGTGTTGAGCGAGAGATGAGTGTTAAGTGTGCCTGTTAAATAATTTCAGATTTCATATTTCAGGTTTTGGATTAGATAGAAGATTTAAAATTTCTCCAATTCAAAACTTGAAATATGAAATCCGAAATTGAATCAATATCCCCACTTCTTCATGACAGCCAAATCTTCTTTAACACACTCAAGTGGTGTCTTGCCTTGATAAGATTCCTGTTCGATAATAAAGTGAATAGTGCCACCTGATTTACGGCCGATGTCGATAACTTCTTTTACAGGCACAATACCTTTTCCTAAAATGGTGCTATCATATTTTTCTTGTGTTCCTGCACTTGTGATTTCATCTTTGACGTGCATTGACTCAAAACGTCCCGGAAATTTCGTTACGATTTCAAGCGCCGTTGCGCCGCCATTGTAAAGGTTACCAATATCTAATTGTTGCATTACAAGAGCCGGGTCTGTATTGTTAAGAATGATATCGTAAACAGAAACACCATCAAGCTTCTGACTGAATTCAAAGTCGTGATTGTGATAACCAAATTTCATTCCTGATTTCTTGCATAGCTCACCGCTTTTGTTGAAGATCTCCATATAATGTTTTAGATCATTCGTAGTTTGTCGCATACTTTGATCAAGTGAAGGGCTGATAACAAATTGTTGCCCTGCAATGGCTGCATCTTCTACTGTTTGTTTCCAGCTGGTTGAAAAATCTTTTGTGGTTTCATCCCAATGTTCCTTGCGCATCACAGTGTGTCCGCTTGGCATTTTTAATCCCAGGTCATCAAGTATTTTTCTAAACTCTTTTGCCGTGTAGCCATAAAATTTTCGATCTACATAGTTGGCATGCTCAACATTTTTATAACCAATAGAGGCCAGTTGCTTAAGTGAGCCAAGCGGATCTTTTTTCATATCTTCTCTAATGGAATAGAGTTGCAGGCCTGTAAGTTCTGCAGATTTTGATCCGGCTAGCATCGTTTTTGATATCAGCATGCTGCCTGCCAGAGCAACGGCACCCTTCTTAAGGAAATCTCTTCTTGAATTCATAGTGGTCTGGTTTGTTATTCTTTTAACTACATTTTATTAAATGGCTATTAAAGTTAATCTTCCCGACGATTCCTGATTCAATTTGTGTATTTAGTTTTCGCACAAACATGCAGACGGTTAAGATTCAATATAAAAGGTGAATGTTGTTCGCGTTCCTGAATTCTTTGAGGCTTATACATTATCTTAGCGTATTTAAGAGAGGGTGATGATGACAATTTCAGTTGAGAATATTTTATTGCTTGGATCGCTGTTACTTTTTATCAGCATAATTGCCAGTAAGACATCTTTCAGGTATGGCATTCCAACGCTTATTCTTTTTCTGATCATTGGTATGCTTGCCGGATCGGATGGTCCTGGAAAAATCTATTTCAATGATCCTGAGATAGCCCAGTTTCTGGGCGTTGTGGCGTTAACCTTTATTTTGTTTTCAGGAGGGTTAGATACCAAACTGGAAAGTATCAGGCCTGTTTTAATGGATGGAATTTCATTATCAACATTAGGAGTTCTTATTACTGCCGGCTCTGTTGGCTTGTTTTCGTATTACGTACTTGACTTTTCTATTATCGAAGGTTTGTTGCTGGGTGCTATTGTCTCGTCTACGGATGCAGCAGCGGTATTCTCCATTTTACGTTCGCGCAGCATTGGTTTGAAAGGCGACATCCGCCCTTTGCTTGAATTTGAAAGTGGAAGCAATGATCCGATGGCTTATTTTCTCACCATTAGTCTTGTTTACCTGGCTACTACAAAAGAGGCAAGTGTTCTGTCACTCATCCCCAAGTTTTTTATTGGTATGGCACTGGGTGCACTGTGTGGATATGTGATGGGTAAATTAATGACATGGATTGTTAATCACATCAGTCTGGAGATTGAGGGTTTATATCCGGTATTGATTTTATCGTTAGTCTTTTTCACTTATTCGTTCACAGACAGAATAGGAGGAAACGGATTCCTTGCCATTTACATAGCTGGAATTATTTTAGGTAACAGTAATTTCATTCATAAGAAAAGTCTCATGAAGTTTTATGATGGACAAGCCTGGCTGATGCAGATTGTGATGTTCGTTACACTGGGACTTTTGGTTTATCCGAGTCATATCGTACCTATTCTGGGTGATGGTTTAATGATCTCGGCTTTCCTGATTATCATAGCCAGACCATTGGCTGTATTTACATGTTTGTCATTTGCCCGCAATTTAAATTTCAGGAGCAAACTATTTATATCGTGGGTTGGTTTACGCGGCGCAGCGCCGATTGTCTTTGCAACATACCCATTGCTGGCTGGCGTTCATTACGCATCTGGTATCTTCAATCTGGTGTTTTTTATTTCAGCAACCTCCGTATTGTTACAGGGCACAACGCTCCCGTATGTGGCCCGCTGGCTGCACGTGAGCGTTCCTCAGAAATTAAAACGAAAATTTCCGTTGGATATTGAATTGAAAGACGACTTCAAGTCAGAGCTCTTTGAGTTTGATATTCCTGAAGGCTCAACTTCTGTCGGTAAAGCCGTGGTTGAATTGAATATGCCCAAAACAGCACTCATTGTTATGATCCATCGGGAGGGTAAGTACATGACTGCAAATGGCGAGACAATCTTACAGGCTGGTGATCACCTGCTTTTAATGGCCGATACCAAGGAGACAGTCAAAGCCATTCAGGAAACTCTCGGAATTCATATATAACCATACATCTGTTAAGATTGCGAAAATAACTTATTATCTTAAGGATGATTTTGGGTCATAGCCTCTTGAAATACGGGTAATGAGAATAGTAAGAAGTTTACTTTTAATTGGTTTTTATTTTTTTACATTCTCCATTACACTTTTTGGACAAACCAAATATGTAACAGAGAACGGCCAGATTGATTTTACTTCTAATGCCGAGCTTGAGCTAATAAAAGCTTCTTCCAATAAAGTTCGTGGCATTCTTGATCCATCCAATAACCAGATTGCATTTGTTATTGATATTCTTTCATTTACCGGATTTAACAGTGCACTTCAGCGTGAGCATTTCCTTGAAAAATACATGGAGGTTCATAACTATCCAAAAGCTGAATTTAGTGGCAAGATTATCGAGCACATAGATTTTCAAACAGAAGGAACCTTCGACGTTCGTGCTAAAGGTACCCTCGACGTTCATGGGCAGAAACAGATTCGCATTATAAAAGGTAAGATTACCATCAAGAAAGGACAGATAAAATTTGAGAGTGATTTTATAATTCCGTTAAGTGATCATAATATATCTATACCCAGTATTGTGAATCGTAAAATAGCAACAGAGATAGATGTTACTTTTAAAGCCACGATGACAATTAAAGAGTAGCATGAAGAAATACCTGATACTTTTGGTTTTATTCTTGTCCTCTATAACGCTCTGGAGTCAGACGCCCTATTTTCAAAAGTATTCTCTTCTGAAGAAAAACGAAGCCGTGCAGGTATACAGAATGTTTCAGGATCATTCTGGTTTTGTATGGTATGGCACTAACCGCGGTCTTTTCAAATTTGATGGCCTTCGCTTTTTACGTTATACAAAAGCCGATAGTTTGCCTGATGAT
>DATJHZ010000279.1:0-12923 GCA_035493595.1 Cyclobacteriaceae bacterium
ATGGGCAGAAGCTCATTCTTTGCCTAATAGCAAAGCACAATTGACAATCAATACACAACAGGTGTTGATACAATTCAGAAGCTCATTGGAGATTTTAGAATTAGCATCCAAAATGCATGTCAATTTAAAATCGAATACTTCATTCGATAGCTTGAAGCAATATCTTTTAAATCATATTTCTGCTACAGATACATTGCGTAGCACATGGGAAATAAAAATTGGTAAAATTTTTATTCAGGATTCAATAGATCCAATAGCTGGTGCGTATCAGGAAATTGTTTCTGAAATATATTTAGTACCAAGTAACGTAAACAGCTTACGGAATTTCACGCTGCATTGCGATATAGTAATACATCAAATACCAAATCAATCTATTTTGTTTTCTGTGGAGCAGGACTGGCAAAATGGAGTAACAAAAAATAATGCTCACGAAATAGGAGTGATAGCATGGGATATTCCGAGTGGAAAAATATTTCCACTAAAAATACAACTCGATGAAGGTAGTTGGTTCAAAGGTTTTAAAGCCATGTTTGCATTGGGTATGCAACACATTAAAGAGGGCACAGATCATCTTCTCTTTATTATCACGTTGCTTTTGCCTGCATGCCTATTGGTTGAAAAAAAGAAGTGGACATCATTTGCCGGTTTGAAGTTCAGTATTTTTAAACTTTTGAAAATTGTTACTGCGTTCACCGTTGGTCATTCCATTACGTTGTTGGTTGGAGTTTGGGGATTGATTCATATTCCCGTTCAACTTATTGAAGTGCTGATAGCTGTTTCAATTTTAGTTTCTGCTGTGCATGCTGTTAAACCATTATTCTACAGCAAAGAAATTTTTATCGCCTTTGGTTTTGGTTTTATTCATGGATTGGCATTTTCAGAAACTTTACAAGAATTAAATCTGGATAATTTTAACCTGGTATTAAGCGTGCTTGGCTTTAATTTGGGTATTGAGGTTATGCAGCTTTATATAATTGCTCTAACCATACCATGGTTTATATTGTTAAGCCAAACATCACAATTTAAATATTTTAAAAATGTTTTTGCCTCCATGGTTGGACTCGCTTCCATGGGATGGATAGTTCAACGGATAACAGGCAATGATAATTTTGTGAGTCTTCAAATTGATAAGGTGTTGTTATTTTCTCCCTGGTTAATTGCCGGACTCAGTTTGATAGCGCTGGTAATGTTTTTATCTCAAAAAATGTTGGAGAAAAAACGTTTGAAACATAATCTCGAATCATAAAATATTTTCGATTCTAAACCGACAATGATAATATGTCTCTAAACTGTTGTTTTCTTTCCAATTTAAACAAATAATTTGAGGCATAGCTGGGCTGGATAACCTCATCCGGGGTTATCTAATCCCAGTCAATTTTTAGTCGAACGCCTCCCACGCTTCGCTAAATTCTTATCCCGGCATGGGAAATTTCAGTCAATTTTAAGCTTACACTCCGGCAGAAAAAGAGCTTATACCTATTAGTATCTCTTAAACTTACTTTGATTTTTAATTATCATTTAATTGCAAGTTAAAATCAGTTGCAGGGGAGAAGAATCCCTTAGGGTGTGAGCAAAAACACTTGTCATTCTGTGTTACTATTGATGTAAGAGCTATGAAACTGAAAAACTATAATGGTTTATACGAAGAGCCCGTTTCGTTTTCATCACCATTTTATATTTACTCGGAAAGCATTCGTGAAAGGAGCGTTTTGTTCAATTGGAAGATTGAGCCTCACCTGCATATTCATTTATATCAAATCTTTTTCATAGAAACCGGATACGTAAATGTAGACACAACTTCCGGCGTTCAAGAACTACAGGGACCCGCAGTTATCATTATCCCTCCGGGTATTGTTCACGGTTTCGATTTTGACCCAAACGTAACTGGGAGGATCATTACTTTGGCAGACTCTTTCGTAGAAGAAATATTAAAGCCCGCATCAAACATACAGAGTGGTTTAAAAAATTTGAGTGTGATAACCAATTTTAATCAGCAGTCTGATTTTACCAGGTTAATTGATATTACTTTGGGTATAAATAAAGAGATGTCAATCAAAGAAATTGAAAATGAGTTTGCATTGAGAGCATTAGTAAGTATCCTCCTGGTAAAATTATTTCGACTGATTTCTGATTCATGTTATAATTCAGAAGGAGTTAGTTTATACGGTGATTATTATCGTGCTTTTCAAAAAAACGTAAAGACAAATGATCCCTTTTCAAAGAGTATTGCTCAATACGCCAATGAACTGAATATTACAACCGTGCATCTCAATCGTGTATGTCAGGCTGTTGCAGGTAAACCAGCTTCTTGGTTGATCCAGGAACATGCTGTACGTGAAGCGCAAAAATTATTGCGTTACACTTCACAATCCGTTTCGGAGATAGCATATCAACTCAATTTTTCAGCGCCTGAATATTTTGCGCGCCTTTTCAAAAAACATACAGGCATGACTCCTGTATCATTCAGGAAACAGGGAAACAATGTCTTGGTTGAGTGCTGACCTTGTGTGGCCTTAAGTAACATATAAGCAGATCTGAAACTTCCTGCCAAAGGGCTATTCGAAATAGCCATTCACCATTTTTGTGATCGGTTACATTTAATTATTCTTTAACTTTAGCAAGCTCCTTCTAAAGGAAGTATTTCTATTAGGTATTCTGGAGAATAAAAAAATTATCATGATGGGAATAAACACAGCTTTACTTTGGTCTAATGCCTAAGTCACCTGTCCTGAATCTATAACACAATTTTAAAAATATGAAACCGAACTCAATCAGATTAATCGCTGTAAATTTTTTACTGGCGGTGCTAGTTTACGCTTCGACCAGTTGTGTTGCTCAATTGGTTCAGCAGCCTACCTTGCTTGCACTATCTAAAGGTGACCATACACTTGCCATTGTCAACTCAGTCACATTGAAAGTTATTGCACGTGTGCCTGTTGGTCCGGATCCGCATGAGGTTGTTGCTTCTTATGATGGAAAAACTGCTTATGTTACCAACACTGGTGGTGGTCGTTCGTATGAGATCAATGTGATTGACCTCGTAGCACAGAAGGCTTTACCCAACATCGATACAAGACCTTTGACAGGTCCACACGGAATCATGTTTGCGAGTGGAAAAGTCTGGTTCTCTGCTGAAGGCTCAAAGGCAGTTGGTCGCTTTGATCCTGCTATTGGTAAGTTGGATTGGAGTATGGGTACAGGGCAAGATCGTACCCACATGATCTATGTAACTGCGGATGAGAAAAAGATCTATACCACAAATGTAAGTGCAGGTACTGTGAGTATTCTTACAGATACGTTGCTGCCTGCGCTTCCGTTTCCTGGTGCACAGCCACGAAAGGATTGGATTCAGACAGTTGTTCAAGTGTCGAAAGGTTCAGAAGGTTTTGATGTAACACCTGATGGCAAGCAGTTGTGGACAGTATCTGCTGACGATGGAAAAGTGTTTGCTATAGACCTTGTGAGTAAGAAGCTTGCATTTGTCATTGATGCAAAAGCATTAGGAGCAAATCGTCTCAAGTTTACACCTGATGGCAAGCGAGTATTAATCTCCACGTTACGAACTGGTGATCTTTTTATTCTTGATGTAGAGTCACGAAAGGAATTGAAACGATTGAATCTTGGTCATGGTGGAGCAGGCATTGAAGTGGATGCTGATGGATCGCGTGCGTTTGTAGGTTGTACTCCTGATAACTATGTTGCCGTTGTAGATTTAAAAAAACTGGAAGTGATCAGTCATATTGATGTCGGCCCCGGACCAGATGGTCTGGCCTGGGCAGTTCGACATTAAAAAATTAATTAGAGATATAATATGAGTGCCTGAATATTGGTGAGCTCAAGAAGAATTAATAATATTTGCATTTATATAACACAAGAACATGAATCTAAATAACACAATGAGAGTTTATCACCGCTACCTTGGCTACTTTTTAGCAGGTATTATGACTGTTTATGCCGTTAGCGGAATTGTATTAATATTTCGAGATACTGAATTCTTAAAATCAGAAAAACAAATTGAAAAAAAACTGGAGCCTAACATTAAACCGGAAGAATTGGGCAGAGCGTTGCGCATCAGAGATTTTAAAATTGAAAGCATCAATGGAAATGTTGTATCGTTCAAGCAAGGCACTTATAATAGCGGAACCGGTGAGGCAAGTTATACTTCTAAAGAATTGCCATTTGTAATGACTAAACTAACCCAGTTGCATAAAGCATCAACCAATCATCCGTTGTACTTTCTTAATATCTTTTTTGGTTTGTCTCTACTCTTTTTTGTGGTGTCATCTTTTTGGATGTTCTTACCGAAAACCGATGTATTCAGAAAAGGAGCGTATTTTGCTTTGGCAGGAATTATATTAACACTTCTATTAATTTTTATTTAAAGAGATCTTCGGACAAAACAACCATCAGGAAATGAATAATGTCATGAGCTTTTTGGTATTCAAAAAGTTGTTATAATTTGTTTCATGGTTATTCTCACAAAGTCGCAAGCCCGGAGTATTATTCTTCACGCAGCAGGATTATCAAAGCGCGCGCAGTTTGGTAAGGGTAAGGGAGCAGTTTATAAATTCATCAACCATCTTGGGTTTGTTCAGATCGATAGCAACTACGTTGTTGAGCGTGCACATCACCATGCTATAGCAGCACGTGTGCCGGATTATGAACACGAGTGGCTTGACCAGCTTCAGGCTGATGGAAGAATTTTTGAATTCTGGACTTATGCCACGGGATACATTCCAATGAACGATTTCCGTTTCTCACTACCCGTGAAAGAAAGCTTTGCATCGAAAAGAAATCCATTGACGCAAACAGAAATCAATCTGATGAAAAAGATCCTCGACAGGATTGGAAGGGAGGGACCACTCATGGCTCGGGACTTTGAAAATGATCGTCTCACAAAAAGTTCGGGATGGTGGGATTGGCGTCCATCCAAGCTGGCACTTGAGCGATTGCATCTTGATGGAAGATTAATGACGACTCGAAAGAGTAATTTTCAGAAGGTATACGATTTGACAGAGAACGTATGTCCGGAAAGCATTGATGCAATGATGCCGACTGCGGAGGAATATGCAAGGCATGTAATCAGGCGATCATTGAAAGCGCTGGGTGTAGCATACTTAAAAGAAATTTCATTCAGTACCCGGTATGTTGAAAACTCGGTGAAGACAGAAATTCAAAAACTTGTTGATGAAGGCGAAGTTTGCAATGTAGAAGTTAAAGGATTGAAAGGTTCACCACTCTACATGCTTTCTCAATATAAAAACAAGAAGATCACTTTATCGGGCGACGCATTTATTCTCTCTCCGTTCGATGTGTTGAATGTTTTCAGGCATCGACTCAGAGATTTTTTTGATTTCGATTACCAGGTAGAATGTTTTGTGCCTCAGGCCAAACGGAAGTATGGATATTTTTCGTTGCCAATATTAATTGGAGACACTTTTGTTGCCCGCATGGATTCAAAAGCTGATAGAAAGCAGCAAACACTAACCATTCACAATCTTCACTTCGAGTCACTCAAGCTAAATAAGCCGATGGTTGCCAAAATTTGTGATGCCATTAAAACTTTTGCAAAGTTTAATCAATGCGAAGTAATCAACATTAAAAAATCAAATGACAAGTCGCTTTTGAAAGTTATTCAGAAAGCAGTGCGAGAGTAGGCTAGAATATTTCTTCCTCACGTTCTGAGATATCGGAAACTAGGAATTAAAAAATCCATGAGCTGCCTCATGGATTTTTAATTTGATATAATCTTAGATGTTGTTTTGATTGATGATTACATATACGTCAAAATCAATGAAGCCACGAGGAGCATCACAAAGTGGTACGAAGTGTTAATACCAAATAGTTTCCACGATTTCTTTTCCCAGGCTACAGCACCAATATCAACAGGAAAATAAAATCCAAGCCATGTAAAAATTGTTGAGCTCATTACGTTCGACATCTTTGGCATCTCTTTAACCCCTGGCACATAACCCCAGGCTGCAATGTTGTGAGCAAATACATAGGCTAGAAAAAAATTTCCGATAACCATGAAGATCATTCCTTTGATCAAGTCTGAAGTGGGTGGTTTGACACTGGTATCAAAGCCCATTTCTTTGGCCCATGCTTTTCCGAATAATGGTGTGTACCAGATAAATCCAAGGAAAAAGTTGGCAACAACAGCCACTAATATTGCCGTAATGTTAATATGCATTTCTTCCATAGTAAATAAGTTATAGTTTACGTAGTATATAAATATAACGAATTCTCACTTTATTTTTTCTTCTAATTGTGACTCCAGGAAGTTCATTATTTAAAACAAGGCAATATTAATTATGTAATCAAAGTGATGCCATGTCAATTACAAATCGGTAGCGCACATCTCCTTTAACCATACGATCATAGGCATTATGAATGTCTTTGATGTTGATCAATTCAATATCAGAGACAATGTTTTTCTCAGCACAGAAGTCAAGCATTTCCTGTGTTTCAGGAAGTCCACCAATCATCGAGCCTGCAAGACTTTTTCGTCCACCAATGATACTGAAGGCATGAATCTCATAAGGCGTTGGAGGTACTCCTACGCAAATCTGTACACCGTTTGTTCTGAGCAGTGACATGTATAGATTGAGATCATGCGGAGCGGAGACTGTGTCGATTATAAAATCGAAATAGTTTGATACTGATTTTAATTGAGCTTCATCATTTGTATTTACAAATTTGTGTGCTCCAAGCTTGCGCGCATCATTTTCTTTAGATGCAGATGTGCTCAGCACTGTTACTTCAGCGCCAAAGGCAACACCAAACTTCACAGCCATGTGTCCTAATCCACCAAGACCTAAAACAGCTAGCTTATGTCCTTTGCCAACCTTCCAATGTTTGAGCGGAGAGTATGTAGTAATCCCTGCACACAATAGAGGAGCAACAGCTGCTAAGGAAAGTTTTTTGGAGATGTGTAATACAAAATCTTCATTGACAACAATAGTGTTTGAATAACCTCCGTATGTTGGTGTCTTCTTGTCTTGTTCCAATCCATTGTATGTAAATGAACCACCGTTGGTGCAATATTGCTCCAGTCCGTCTTTGCAATTATCGCATACTCTGCAGGAGTCAACGAGGCATCCTGTTCCGGCCAGGTCACCAACCTTGAACTTAGTAACTTTGGAGCCGACTTTTACGATTTTACCTACAATTTCATGACCGGGTACCATGGGGAAAATTCCAGGACCCCAATCGTCGTTGATCTGGTGGAGATCGGAATGGCAAACTCCACAATAAAGGATATCAAATTGAACATCGTTGGGACCTACTTCGCGTCTGTCGAAGTTCCAGGGCTCTAATGTGTTCTTGGGTTTGAGGGCTGCGTACGCTTTGGTTTTTATCATAGTCGTTATCTTATAATCGTTAAAATTAACGATACAAAGATGTACACTTAACTGGTAAAAACATTTTCTATTCAGTCCAAAGAAATTGATTGTTTAGTCCAGGCACTATGTGGTAGCAATCCGGACGGAAGACGGCGTGTAGCCAAAATGTGATTTGAACAAGCGCGAAAAATGAGCGACGTTTTCAAAACCCAAGGAGAAGCAGACATCTTTTACAGTCATGTCGGTAGCAAGAAGTTCTCTGGCTTTGCTTAATCGCTTGTCGCGAATCCATTGAGCCGGCGTAGCCTGATATATGGCAAAGAAGTCACGCTTGAAACTGGAAAGACTGCGGCCTGAAAGATAGGCAAGGTCTGCCAGTGAAACAGGGTTAGCATAGTTGTCCTCAACTACAGAGGGTATATCGGCGTGTATCTGTTGCTTGAGTTGAATTATTTGCTGCAAAATATTTTTGTCTGTGCTGGCAAGTGCATATAAAAGCTCAAGCATTTTAAGCCTCATTAATCCTCCATCAATATTTTCTGGTTCTGAAAAGTAGGTTTTGATGGAGTCGACAAATTTTCCCAAGCGTTCTTTAACAGGTTTCACTGCGACTGTCACAATCTCAGCTGTCTTTGTAGATTCAACCTTAGCCATCTTCATGAAATCGATGATGAATTCATCTTTCAGAAAAAACATCATGGAATCGAACGCATTATTGTTTTCCGGATTGCCAACTTTATGATAATCTATCTGGATGGCTTTCTTCAATAAAACCATTTCATTTTTCCTGACAAGAAACTCTTTCTTTCCGTGTGTAATCGTGTTTGTGCCCTCCAGCACAACCAGCAGCATGTGGTCTTCCAAAAACATAGAGCCCGTTCTGCTAAAAGTATGGGTGCAAGACTCTACAATCGACAACCCATTTAATTTCAAATCCCTGTGATAATAGGGTGCATTTACTAATTCATGCGGTACTTTCAATGCTTTCATATACTTGGTGGCAGCTTCTTAAATTGGAAAAAGTTAGAGGAGTAAAGATCAACAAAGCGCTAACCAGACACTTTACTTTTTGGTTCATTTTTGTTGCTTTTTAAGTTCAGGACTTTTAGATAATCACGAAGACACGACGAGCACTAAGGAATCATGAAGAAAATATAAATCTTTTGTGAAATTTTTGCGTCTTTCATGTTTTGGCGAGGAGAAGCCACCTTGAGAAAATTTAGCTATCTTCTATCCGTATTTCGAATACACATGCAGGCCTGCTGTTCTCGAAAATGATTGGATTTAGATTACAAATTAAAGGATAAAAGATGAAAGCGGAACTCGTAAAAGCTACTGGAGTATTCAATGATTACTCTGCGATGGTTATTATTTTTATGGTGTGCATGTTGATGCTGTTCTCGTACGGACGCGCTTCTGCACAGGAGAAAAAGCAAATGGTTCGACTCGCAAAACTCGTGATTGATCCGGCGCAATTAGAGAATTATAAAGCTGCACTAAAAGAGGGAATTGAAACAGCTGTGCGCAAAGAGCCAGGAGTGCTGACACTCTATGCTGTAGCTGAAAAAGATAATCCTACGCACTTCACCATTCTGGAAATTTATGCTGACACAGCTGCATACAAAGCTCATATACAAACCCCGCATTTTATAAAATACAAGACTAGTACAAAGGACATGGTCAAGTCACTTGAACTCGTTGAGGCAATTCCATTGTTGCCAGGAATGAAGATCAAGTGACATATTTTATTTTAGCAAGCGGTTTTCGGCAATTCGCAAAAACGGTTATCGATTTTATAGGCGAGTACATCCATTATAAAATTTAGGAGGATAACCATACGAGATTTAAAGAGTACACTTATTCAAATATTTTATTACTTCATTCTCGTCAGAGAATTGAACTGTCTCCATACCCTCGCTCATTGACTTACGTTTAACATTGTTAGCTGAAACCTTGGCCATTATTTCATTTGGATTTAAGAGCTGTACATGATAGAGCTTCTTTCCTTTCAAGTGCCTTATCATGCCAGGTAAAAGTTTACTAATGATCAATGCCTGGGAATCAATTCCTAGAACGCCCATTCTCCGTACGTCAACTGCAAATTTCTGAGTTTTTAAACTGGTAAAACCGTTTAATGTAGCATCTATAATAGGAACAAAATGCTTATCAGAGGGAACATTCTGAAAATACTTTACCCACAATGCATCCGTTTCAGTATCATAAAATACACTGACAAAATCTGTTTTATAAAATTCTTTCATTTGATTTGGAGTAACAAATTGCTATCCGGTTACTACTGAGAGGGAAGGTAGTACTTTACACAAATCTGACTTTATATCGCTCGCAAATAGCGGCAACTTTGGGAAGATCGGATGGTTCCTTAGTAAGCTTGCTTAATTCTTCAAACATATTTTCAAGTCCTGCAGGAAAAACATCTAAATGAACTTTCGCATTTGTTGTTCCAACTACTTTCCATGTATGAGGTTTATTTCGTGGTAAAAAAATCGCATCGCCACTTTTTAATAAAGTTGTTTTGCCACCAACAGTAAATTCAACTTCACCTTCAATGACATTAAAAACTTCGTCTTCGTTTCCGTGAACGTGTAGAGGAACTTGCGTGTATGGTGGATTGTCGAGATAGATTTTAGCAAATTGTCCGTTAGTATCCTTAGCTGTTAGTTTAATTACCTGGTGATCTCCGAGACAGTTTATTTGTTTGCCTTCGTCTTTAAGTATAATTTTTTCTTTAACAGGATTTTGCTTTTTCTTTTGTCCGAAAAGCGAACTGCCAAATGCAGTGCTCAGACCTAAAAGCCCTGTAGTTGTAATAAATTTCTTTCTATCCATTTTGTCTGCTTAATAATGCTTTGTTTAATTTCTCCTCATACCACTGTACATACCATTTTTGGTAAAACTGGCATCTTTGTCTATCATAAAACAAACAGCAGTACTTTTGGCATTTACTTGCACGTTGAGGTTTCCATTGTCTGTTATAATGCTGTCTCCTTTTTCCAACGTTGTTTCTGAAATGTTCAGCTCACCTTCAAATACATAAATGAAATAAGCCGTGTTTTGGAAATAAGGTTTCGGTAAACTCACCTCGGTATTTTCAAGGTCTATGTCATAGACCAGAATATTACTTTTTATTTCAAGAGGTGCATTGCTTTTTTTTAAGCCAGCCACCAATCGCCAATGATTAAGAACCAATTCACCTGCATTGGCAAACTGTACCTGTGGTGAGTTGTTTTCATGTTCAGGGCGTATAAAAATTTGTAGTAACCGTACATCTTCTTTATACTTTTCAATGGGAATACTTTCTTCATGATAGATACCACTTCCTGCATTCATCATCATGATATTTTGTGGCGTTACGGCAACTTCTTTACCGGTACTATCCTTATGCAGCATGGTTCCTCCACGCATTAGGGTTAGTATCTCATCATTCTTGTGTGGGTGCATGCCTATGAAGGCTCCAGGCTTTAGGTGGGCATCATCAAATCTGCCTAAATTATAAAAACCTAAATCACCGTTCTCTGCATTTAGTCCAGGAAGAACGATATTGATATTAAAATTTCCGTGACCGGCTTTTTGTCTTTCTGATGCTTTATTAATGATCAACATATGTAGTAAGTTTTTTTGTTGTTCGAAAAGCGAGCCACCAAATGCAGTACTTAGTCCTAAAAGTCCTGCTGCTGTGATAAATTTCTTTCTGTCCATTTGACTGCTTTGGTGACTTGATATTAAATTTTGTTGAATAGTCGTTGACGCAATTCGGGAAATCTCAGACCACTGGCTATCCAAATCAGAATTTGAATTATAATTAATGGAATAACAGGTTGACGAGTTACAAAACAAACAGCCAACGCTCCTCCCATATAGGCTATCATTAGGAGTGAGCCTATAATACCTGTGCGAGGATAGAGAAACAACCCTACAATAATTAATTCTAATACACCCAACGTGATCAGGTTATTTGTTCCACCAACCCCTTTTGCCATCTCGATTGTAGCATCACCACCAGTTAATTTAAAAATTCCACTACCAACGAATATCAGTACTACAATACCTGTTAATATCCAGGTGATAATATTTTTTGTTTTGCTATTCATTTTAACATTTTGTTAAGCCATTGATGGCAAAACATCTGTAAACAAAATGCCTAATAATTCTCCGCCTTCAGGTCTTGACCAATCTTGTGCAATCTCTGCCATCAACGTATTGGTAGCCGTTAACACTACTCCTGCATCTGCCATTCTTTTTTGACTTAGATCTTCACTTAAATTAAATGGCGAACCTGATGCATCCATCACAGCTTGTACATTAAAGCCTTCTTCAACTGCGCTTATGGCAGGAAAAACCAGGCAAACATCTGTGGTAACACCAGCCATAATTAAATTTTTCTTTCCTGTGGCCAGTACAGCATCACGAAAGGCTTTGTGTTCCCAACAATTAACAATGCCTTCTCTCTTAATTCTTTTTTCAAAGGCATCAGGTAAAACTCCTGCCAACTCAGGCATCAAAGGACCTTGTGCTGCATACTCCTGACTGCTGGTTAATACCACGGGAATGTTCAGGACTTTTGCCATTTTTGCCAACGCCAATGTTTTCTTTTGGACTTCTTCCAAAGGCATGTTTTTAATCAGTTTCATTGTACCTACCTGATGGTCGATAAGTAATAGTGCAGTGTTCTCTGCAGTGAATTTTGTCGTGCTCATTTTGTGTTTCTTTAAATTGATGTTGTAAACTTAGAATAGTTACTATACTTTTGAAATAAGTTTATAAATAGTATATTAGTATGCTTTTGTATAGTGTTGATAGAATGAACAAAAATGAAGTATGAAGAACAGTAAGATTGAGATTCAACCCGTGATGGATGCGTTGGAGGTAATCGGTGGGAAGTGGAAATTCCCGATTCTATATAGTTTGTGCAGCGGCAAAAAACGATTTAAGGATCTGCTGGAAGACATTGGAAAAATAACGCCCAAAATGTTAAGCCTGGAATTGAAGGACCTGGAGATCCATGGTTTGGTTACACGAACAGCGATAGCTACTGTGCCCGTAACTGTGGAGTATGAAATGACTGAGTATGGCACAACACTTGAACCTGTACTTCGCCACATTCAGGATTGGGGGAAGAAGCACAGAGAAAAAATAATGAAGGAAAATGTGATTTCAAGTAGTAATTAGACTTATTGCTTTTTGCTGAGCCTGTTGGATATGATCTCGCCTTTATCTTCACTTTACCTTAGCCTGCCTCATTTTTGAATTCAGCTGGGAGGAAATATCTAAATTGCCTGCTGAAAGGATATGGCACAGACAAATTCCAGGATCTTACTTGTAATCTTTTTTATATCGGTTTCGATCATACCGCTGGTCGAACTGGGCCATGACTTGCTCCATAGTTTCAAAAATCCGTTTCACTATCACGAGGTACACCATAAATCATATTCAACTCATTCTGTTGGTGATCATCATCACTTTGGTAAAATGAAGTTTGCTTACCAGATGGAAGAAAATCAACACATGGACAACCTGGTCTGGTTTGCTTATCAATTCTCAAAATCAATAGATGAGTTC
>DATJHZ010000280.1:0-50428 GCA_035493595.1 Cyclobacteriaceae bacterium
AACCTTCTGTTAGCAACGTCAACACAGTATTACCCACGTTAGGGAAGTTTACGTTCGACTATCATCATCAGAAATTGATATTGGGTAGCGAAGTAATTGTTTTAACTGACAAAGAATGTAAAATACTGGAATTGTTAAATCAAAATTTTGGAGAGCTTACTTCTCGCGAAGATCTCATGCAGCAAGTATGGATAAATGAAGGAGTCATCACGGGCCGCAGCCTCGACATGTTTGTATCAAAGCTCAGAAAAAAATTAAGCGCAGACCCAGCACTACGCATCAACAATATTCATGGTAAGGGATACAAACTTGAAGTAGTTTCGAACTAATGAAATTTTCAGATGAAATCTCAGGCCATCCACTACACCAACTCTCACCCTAAGCATTAGGGGGAGTGACAAGCGCAGCGATGTCGAGGGGGTGCATCACCAACCATTCATGGTAAGGGATATAAACTTAAGTAGTTATTGACTAGTGAATTTGCAGATGAAAATTTTAACTACTCTATCTTCGTTTGCCGAAGTTTCGATTTCTTATCAGACTTCCCATATTTAAATAAAAAACTCATCGGAAATCATCCGATGAGTTTTTTATTTCTTCTTGCCGTAAGATGACAGCAACTTACTTAAGCGTACGTTACGCTTAATGTAATCGGCACGCTCAATGCTTTTGAGATGATGCAATGAGCTTTTGCGCCTTCAGCTATTTCGGTGAATTTCGTTTCATCAAGACCTGGGATAATACTCGCCTGTAATTCCAAATGAATACCAGTAATGCTTAATGCCTGCATGTCAAGATCTACTATAGCTGTAGTAAAAATGTCGCCCGCAGTAATGCCGTGATGTGCTAACGTGGCACTAAGGGCCATAGAAAAACAACCCGCATGTGCTGCTGCAATCAGTTCTTCAGGATTAGTGCCAATACCGTTATCAAAACGGGTTTTGAATGAATACTGCGTCTCGTTAAGTACTTTGCTTTGTGTACTGATCTCGCCAAGACCTTCTTGTAGAGTACCTTTCCAATGTGCTTTTGCTGTACGTTTCATAATGTTAATATTTGATTTGATGGATAAATTATTTTCTAATAGATGTTATTTAGCAATGTTGGTTAGCAGGATAACGACCGAATCTGGTTTTACAAGAAAGGGACTATGGCCAGTATTTAATTTATATATTGCCGCAAACTCAGGGGTTGCTGCTAACATTTGTTTTTGTAAAACCGGAGTTACAGCCTGGTCAATTAAAGTTTTGATATAAACTTTAGGTACGGAGCCATAATTAGCCGTCGTCAAAGTAACTTCATTGGTAAGAGGTCCCAAAGGTTCTGTTTGGTAGTTTGTCAGTACCAGGTTTTTCTCGTCCGTTGTTCCATCTTGTATAAATGCATTGGTGATCTGCTCGGCCACGACATCAATTGTTAACTGGTCATCAGACGGACGCAGGTTTCCATGCAGAACGGAAGTGGTATCAGGCCCGGCTAAATCCAACAATGATTGCCCCGACACAGGAACGAATGCAGCCACATAAACCAGCTTTTCAATTTTGGCGGGAACCTTCTCTGCAACCTCTGAAATTACAACGCCACCAAGGCTGTGACCTACAAGGATAACCTTGCCACTAATAGTATTCATGGCATCTATTACAGCATCGCGATAAACATCGATACTCACATTCTGAGGAGCTGTCTGATCTGAACCGTGACCTGGTAATTGTACTACAATAACAGTGTTGCCAGATTTTTCAAGGCTCGCTTTTACATTGGCCCATGCATAAGGTGCAGACCATGCACCTGGTACGATAACGTAGTTTTTTTTCACTGCGGCAATTGTTGGATCGTCATTTTTGGTGCATGAAAACAATGTGGCAAATGCAGCTAAAAGAATTAATGGTAATAAGATTTTTTTCATGTTGTGTCTCGTCTAATGGTTCGTTTGTTTTTTAGACAATGCAAACCTACCGCGGCTAAAACCGAAAATTTTTCACCAAGGTTAAAATCGAAATTCTTTTTTCACATCCGTTGAAACAGCAGTGTCCGTTGAAATCGAATTCTCTTTTGTCACAATTCGTTTTCTGATTCTGCTAAGAGAAGGCCCCTTAATACCCAGATAGGATGCGATATGATATAAGGGTACCAAATTAAAAATATCGGGTTGTCCATTGATCAGTTCCAGGTAACGCTCTTCCGGACTTTTAAACATAACTGCCTCTGTATTATTCATCACGGCAAGTAAAGATGATTCAGCAAATACTCTTCCGAAGCGATCCCAAACAGGTGATATCTTATACAAATGTTGTAAGCTGTTATAATGGATATACAGGATTTTAGATTTGATCAACGATTGCGTATAGTACTCACAGTTATCCTGACTGAAAAAACCTTTAAACGAACACATGAACTGATCTCCTGTAAAAAAGAACATATTTTTTTCCATGCCTGACTGGTCATGAAACCTGTATATTCTGAAAACTCCATCCAGAACGAATCCAAGGTATTTACATACATTCTCATACTCGTTGAAGAACTCTCCCTTATTATAGACTTTGTGTTGCCAGTAAGGAATAGAAAGATTAAAGTCCTCATCACGCATTCCCGAAAAGTCTTTTACCACCTTCCGTAACCTGTCTATATATTCATTAGTATGTGTGTTTTTCATGATTTGTTAAAACACGCCGTTCAAAAAGCATTGAAAACTTTTTCAGACGATTCTTTTTACAAAAGAACCACGGCTAAACATGGAAAATATTCACCAAGGTTAAAATCGAAACTCTTTCATTTCAATTCTAACAACAACGTCAATTAAGATAGAATTCTGCCAAGCTTATCGTCAGATGTATTACTGACATAACGATAACATTGATTGAATATATTCTAACCCGTTTATATAACATCATAATAATTTAATACTCGTACTTTTTGCAGACGGTTGTTCCATCACAAGGAGATAATGTTACACACTGTATTTACAATCATTCTAATTGGCAGTCGCTGTTAGGTTTCTATGCGAACACTTCACTACACCTTCCTTCTTTCAAAAAAAAAGAGCGTGTAGAGAACGATTTTAACCAAGGTGAAAATTTGCGTAGTTCGAGCTAGGTAGGTTTGTGGAAACAAAAGGCTAAAGCCACAAAAACGAAAATGAAATCTACACTATTAATCATTGCAATGGCTCTGCTTGGTTTTGCAGCCGTTGCCCAGAAAAATTCTAAAAAAAGCGAAACTATTGTATTGGTACATGGAGCCTGGGCCGATGCCTCTGCATGGCATGGTGTTACTCCGTTGCTTCAGGCAAAAGGATATAACGTAATCGAAGTGAACCTTCCTGGTCACGGAAAAGATGAAACATCATTTGCTGTGATCACGCTGCAATCTTATGTTGACGCAGTAAAGAAAGCAATCGGATCTAAAAAGAATATTATTCTGGTTGGTCACAGCATGGCAGGCATCGTAATAAGCCAGACTGCCGAAGCAATACCTGGTCAAATAAAAGAGCTTATCTACCTGTCTGCCTTCTTGCCCCGCAACGGTGAAAGTTTGCTTTCTCTTGCCAAGCAAGACCCTGATAGTCATATTGGAAAATATTTACAGATTGATGAAAAGAATGGTACTGCTGTGATTGCAAAAGAAGGTATTGCAGATGTTTTTGCACTTGACGCTCCTAAAGGAGTACAAGACTATCTGACCGCCAACACAAAGGCAGAACCGCTGGCTCCTTTAGCAACACCTGTTTCTCTAACAGACGCTAACTTTGGCAAAGTGAAGAAGACTTATATTTACACAACGCTTGATAATGCCGTGAGCTTCAATGCACAAAAGGCAATGGTTAAAAATAGTCCTGTGAGCAAAGAGCATACCCTCATCAGTAGCCATACATCATTTATTTCTTCCGCTGGCAAACTTGCTGAAGATATTCTTAAGAGTATTAAATAATAAGATTGAAATTTCTATAAAACATCAATACAAAAAGCTCACTGAATTATTTTCAGTGAGCTTTAGTATTGATAAGATTAATCCCAATACTTTATGATTGAGTTAGAATTATTAAAGTCAGCCATACAATCTGCAACGGGCATGGACGATGAAACCTTTGAGCTTTCTGTTCCTTACTGGCAATTAAAAGCTTACAAAAAAGGTGAGTTCTATAACGAATACAAGAATGTATGCAAACACCTTGGCTTTGTTATAAACGGAGTATTCAGGATATACCATGTAGCCGAAGAAACATTGGAAGAAAAGAATATGCTCTTCTTTACCGATAAGCAATTTATGACTTCATTCAAAAGTTTTTTAAATCAGACAGCTTGTGAATACCACACCGCTGCACTTATTGATTCAACCGTCATATACATTCATATAGATCATCTTAATAAATTATACGCACAATCTCATGGATGGGAAAAGTTTGGAAGAGTGGTTGCCGAGCACGCATTCAACGATGTTATGTCTAACACCGAAGGATTTCTTTTTAAAAGCCCTGAACAGCGCTACCTGGAAATGACGCAGAAACACCCCGATATTTATAATGCTGTACCGCTCTACCACATTGCATCATACCTCGGAATACAAGGACCATCCCTAAGCCGAATCAGAAAAAGAATGGCAGGTAAGAAGTAGTTAGTTATCAGTTAATAGTACCTGCCCGAAATGCAGAACCTTCCACCCAACAAACTCTCCACCTTGCGCAGCAGAGGGGGAGTGACAAGCGCAGCGATGTCGAGGGGGTAAGTAATAGCTAGGTAATTGCGAGAGTCAACGGTTCACAGGCGTGATAAGTGGTTGCAACGCTCCTCCCTTTGTAGCATCATTCAAATATTCTTATGGCTTCAAATTTTGAAACTGTAACAAACCACTTACATATTTTTTGAATAGCACTGAAAATATTACGTGTTGCTCACAACAAGCTGTTCATTATGTATTTTTAATCATGCGTAACCATTTGTTGTTTGCCCTCTTCGTTACTACGATATGTTATTCCGCCCATGCTCAACGTCAATTCTGGGGAAGTGCCAGCTTTGGTGGTTTTGAATAATGCCGGCTTTATCTTCCGAACAGATTCCATCGGCGATAATCTTGAAATCGTTCATCATTTCACTAAGGAAATTGATGGTGAAAATAAGAAGCTTGTTGTTCAGTAGTACTGTAGGGAGTTTACAAGCTCGTACAAGCAGAGACTTGAGCAAAGCTTGCACTGAGATCACCTCCACCCTTACAGTTTAACTCTGTTCTCTTTTGTCTTAGTCCATACAGTAATTTTCTAATCACACTGTTGTAAGTGCCTCGTTTGAACATTATTAATGATTGAGATACATAGAACCCTAAGACTACTCCGCTTCAAAAAAACAATTATGAATTATAAAACCGTTGTAATCATCACATTTTTACAAACCTGCTAACGGACAACACATTGCCAGCCTGAACCAACACAACATACACTCCTGCCACAATGTGACGCACATCAATCTCTGTTGTATTTGACGATGACTCAATTTTTTGTAGCTCTCTACCTGCCAAATCCAATAGTCGAATATCAGCATTGCCAGTATTAGGGAAATTAATAAATAATCGTTCCTTTACCGGATTGGGATAAATTGAGACGATTTGCTGAAAATCCTCTAAACCAGTAATAACTAAAGCCTGTGAATCTGACAGAGGCCCCGAACATCCTTCTACTGTCACTCGAACAGTATAGCTTCCACTCTGTGTCGCAGTAATGGTTTGGCCGCTTTGGTCTGTGATAAGACTGCCGTTATTAAACCATTCATTACCCTCCGTTGCACTGGATGTAAGTTTAACATGAGGTGAATCACTGTAGTCAACGGTGAGTAGCGGTTTGGAGGGAGTTATACAAAATGTACTACTCATTTGCGTCGCTGGCAAAAATAAAGAATCACCTTGCTGATCTGCATTAATGGTTACACTGCCAGGACTTTTAATTGAGATTGTATCATTTAAAATAGTGATATGTGATGAAGTATAAGTAAGAATAACAGGCAAACCTGAAGTTGAAACCACTTTCTGAATTTTGAACCACTGTTCTTCTATGGTTTGATCTTGCAACTGGTCAAAATAGATTGACTGATTCAGCTTCACTACTGTGAGAGTATTTTGAACAGGGCTGGCATCAAGAAAATTATTGTTACCCATAGCTGTGGCCGTTACCATGTCCTGGCCTGCACTGCGAATGGTCACCTGAATTCCTGATATAGTCGCAACGGAAGGATTGCCATTCACTAAACTTACTGCGAGCCCCGAAGTTGTAGAAGGATTTGTAGTGAAAGGACTCCCTACAACATAGTGAGTACCCAATGGATCAAATTCAATTACCTGATTCTTCTTATTTACAATCAACTGTTTTTGTTGCGACGCTACTGCATTAAAGTTGGTGCTGGAAGCAACCGATGCTGTAATAGTTGTTGAACCGGGAGCAAGAATAGTAACACGGCCCTGGCTCAATGTTGCTACTGCCGTATTACTGCTGGAAAATGAAATCGGCAATCCTGAAGTCGTGGAAGCGACGAGCTTGAAACTGGGATCTCCGAAACTTTTCGGAGAGATCTCGGCGAATGTCAATTGCTGATTACTTGGTATCACCTTGAGCGTCTTCTGAACTACAGATGACGCAGTGTAATTTCCGTTAGCCAGGGCTTGAGCTGATATGGTTACTGTACCAATTTTGTGGATGGTGACCAAATAGTCATCTATGGAAGCAATACTTGGATCACTGCTTGTAAACTTGATTCGCGCACCGGAGCTCGAGATGGCATTCAGAAGAAAGGGAGGATCAGTAAACTGCTTCTGTGGAATGTCATCGAAAGCGGTAATGCTTTGTGCATGTTTTTGAAACAAGATCGCATTTGCAGCAGACCCATTAGTGTTATTGAAATCAAGTATTTTCGAATAACCGGAACCATCTGGCAATATGCGAATGATAGTTCCCTGATTTTGTGCACCACCATTCGCGAGCGTTACATAGATATAGCCCTCTACACTCTGAGTCATGCTACTTGGATCAATTCCCGTCTGTGAGGTGAAGTTGATGATCGTTTCTTTAGAAAGGCCATTTTCATCAACGATGAACAAAGCGCCACCATTGTTTGTACCCCCATCAGCCGTAGCCACACATAAGCTTCCTCCATTAAGTTCTATTATTGCTGCAGGATATCCTCCTGTCACAGGCTGAATAAGGTCTGTTATCTTGGAGTACACCCCAACCGCATTCACTTTGTAAACTACTCCTGAATTGTCAACTCCTCCCTCATGCGTAACTCCATACAGTGATCCATTGCTGTGTTTAATAGCGCTTATGTAAGGGCGGCTACCTAAGGTCCCTCCAGGAACATCAGCTATTTTGGTAAGCCCCGTACCATCTTTTTTTATTTTGAATACTGTCCCGCTACCAGTGGAACCACCGGCGTGGCATACACCATATACATAATCGGCAGAAAAGTCAATTAATGTAGTGGGACGAATGCCTATTGCAGGATCATTCATTGTTGTAATCATCTGAAAGTTGGAGCCATCGTCATTTGCCTTGAACAAGGAATAGCTAATGGTAGAAACTCCTGTTGCTGCACCTACACCCCAAAGGCTGCCATCATTAGTGTGAGTCAGATTACTATAATAAGTACCATCACCAGGGAGGTCTGTTATGTTCGAGTAGTTTGATCCATCTGTATTGGTTCTGAAAACAGTGCCATTGCCATAAATACCACCGCGATAGGTGATGCCAAAGACATTGGCAAATGCATCGTCCGAAATAAGGCCTTCAGGCAAACAAGACTCTTGCGGAAAATCTTTGAATACACTGAATACACCCGTTGATGAAACTGAGAAAATTATTCCTGAATTCGATGCTCCTCCCTGATATGTCATGCCGAGGAATAATCCACTCTGGACTTCAAGTAATTGTCCGAGTTGAGGACTCGCACCATTGGATCCCTGAAAGTCTAATAACTTGGTAAAGTTGCTACCGTCTTTCATTATCTTAAAGGCGGTACCCAGGTTAGCCGTTCCGCCTTGGTTTGTCATTCCGTACAAGTAGCCATCACTTGCTTCGCTCAGAGAGCCCATCGGATTGCTACCTGTCGTTCCATCGAAATCATAAATTTTCACAAAGCCGCTTCCATTCGTTAGAATACTAAAAACAGTTCCATTGTTAGAAGTGCCGCCTCGCTGTGTCATTCCATATAACTTCCCGTCAGATCCTGCCAATAGTGTTGACGTTCCATTGGCTCCTTTTGCAGTGCCATCAAATTCAATAAGTTTTGTAAATGAAGTGCCATCGGTTTTTACTTTGAAGAGCACACCATTTCCTGAGCTACCTCCGCTTGCCGTCACCCCATAGAGAAATAGATCAGAGCCTTGAACAAGTGCTCCATGCGGATACGAACCCTTTATTGGTCCATCAAATGATACAATTTCTGTATAGCCAGTTCCATCCAGATTTAGTGCAAACAAAACTCCGTAAGCTGAAGCTCCGCCCTGTGCGGCTACTCCGTAAAGTTTTCCATTAGCAGCTTGTATTAATCCAGCTATAGGGTAGTATGCAGAGGTGAATTGATACAGTACAGAGAAATTTGTACCGTCCTTTTTTATTCTGAAAACAACCCCTACGTTCAAGCCACCCCACATCGTTGTGCCATACAAGTAGCCATCAGTGGCCTCGATAAGATTGCCAGTAGGAAAAGAGCCATCTCCATTTGAAAAGTTGTGCAAGACAGTGTAGCCGCTGCCATCAGTATTGACTGAGAACACAATTCCATTACCAGGATCTCCTCCCGAACTGATAAGACCATAAAGCTTACCGTCGGAAGCCTTTAAAAGGCCGCCATCAGGTAAGTTGTTGGCACCGGATGGAAAGTTGAAAGCAGTTTTCATGTTCGTGCCATCACTATTCAAACTAAAGATTGTGCCTTTACTGTTGCCCCCGTTTTGTGTCGAGCCAATCATTGCGAATACAGATTCAGCTCCGCCGATGGTTATATTTTGTGTTACATTTTGGGCGGGTAGATAATTGGTATTACCTGCTTGAGAAGCAACAATGGATGTGGTTCCAAATCCTTGCGTCAACAATGTATTTCCCGAGGTAGTCGCAACAGCTCTTCTTGAACTCGTATAGGTGACAGGCAAGCCAGAGCTGGCTGTTCCATTTAAAATAAATGGTGCTCCACCAAGTGTCTGGTTTGGTATCGAAGGAAAACTGATTAACTGGCTCGCCTTATTAACAACAAATGTCTGTGTCACCTGCGCTGGTAAATAATTTGAGTTGCCAGACACATGAGCCGTGATAACGGTAGTGCCAGCTCCCTGAATGGTAGCCGTGGTACCACTGATGGAAACTACGGAGTCATACTGTGTGGTAAATGTTGCAGGCAGACCCGATGATGAATTAGAAGTCAGCATGAATGGAGCATCTCCATAGGTAGCAGATGCGGGTGAACCGATAGCCAAATATTGACCCGCTTTTTGGATCGTGAGTGTTCTAACTATAGTTTTAGCGGGAGCATAATTATTATTGCCAATCTGATTCGCAGCGATATCAACGGTGCCAGCGCCAACGATCACTACTTGGCCATTTTGAATTGTAGCAATAGACGGATCGGAAGTTTGATAGGTAAGAGCTAACGATGAACTTGAACTTGCCTGAGGACTGAAAGGAGAATTGCCATAAGTCTTCACCGGAAAGGTTGAAAAACTGATCACTTGGGAAGCCTTCTCAATGAAGGCAAGTCTGCTTACAGGCAATGCTGCATTATAATTACTATTTCCTTCTTGTGATGCGGTAACAATGCATTGACCTGCTGCTGTCGCTACAAATAATCCATTAACAACAAATCCGATTTGTTGATTGCTTACATCATATGATAACGGTAATCCTGAGGAGGAGGAGCCAGCCATGGCGTATGGTTTATCGCCATACCTGATAGCGGAAAAACCTGGAAATGATATAGTCTGATTTGCTTTCGCAACCACCAAAGTTTGGGTGACACTAACTGCTGCACTGTACGTGGGGTCTCCAGCCTGAGTTGCTGTGATAATGGTGGACCCGGCCCCAACAATTGTAACGATTGAATCATTAATTGTGGCAACCATGCTATTACTACTTGAAAACGTCACAGGAAGGTCAGAGCTTGCTTTAGCAGTAACACTAAAATTTGAATCTCCAAATGTTTTGCCAGGCAGTGAATTAAATGTAATTGTTTGAGCTTTTTTTTGCGACATCCCTACGATTGGGATCATTAATATAGCCGAGAAGAGAAGAGCCTTTAGTGTCATGAATATTATAAAATGTATTAAACAGGAAAAAACTAAGTTGCAAAAATAAGCACGTCTGATCAAAGCGCCAATCCGCTAATCCATCAGTCTCCTTTTAGCTGAAGGTACTCTGGAATTTTCCAGCGAAATCGAATCTAAAAGAGACTTTTTTCTTTTAACACGGATTGCAAAAAATCCGAAATGTGTAGCAATGAAGTTCTGGGGTGCTTCATATCGCCAAAAAACTAAACATTTTTTCCTTACACCCATCTCATTGCTATTGCAAACTCATTTCAATAGATTTGAAAACTAACCACTCTCTCACGTATGCAAATTCAACACCAGCCCTCAATCTTTAACATCGCATTTGTGATCTTTAACTTTATTCAAAGCAGTTTTATCTGTAGCACAAAAAAATAATAGTCATGGAATCAACCGTTCTTGTCATTAAAGACGAAACCAGTGGAGGAAAAATCCTCAACGAAATTAATATCACATTAGAAACGAACAGACTCACCGTTAGAGAAATTATAGAAGCACGCGTCTTGCATGAAGTAAACGCTTACAATGAAAGATTGCCTGAATATTATCGTGGGCTCGTTCAACCTTCTAATGCCGAAAAGACATTGAACGGTTACAAAATACCTAGCAGAAAAAAGATCGATGCAGAACAACAAGTTTATGTTGCGTTAGATGCCTTCCAGCGAAATGGTTACTTCATTCTTATCAATAACAAACAGGCAGAATCACTAGAGCAGGAAGTACAACTCAAACCAGAAACAGTTGTCAGCTTTTTAAAACTCACACCATTAGTAGGCGGCTAGTTATGGGTATACTGGATTTTTTCAAAAAGGCACCAGTGCCTCTTGAGCAAGACGACGCCACCACCTTTCAACAAATTGTGAGCGAAGCCCTCGCTAATTCACAGACAAATTATTCTTTCGATGCCTACCACACATTACCAACGTATAACGCGTTAACGCAAGCAGGGAGCGCACGAAAAACTCAATTTCTCCTAGCATGTTTTTCAATCATATCTCGAAAAGCTACAACAGAAAGGCATCACATAAATTCAGCACACGGTCTGCGGCTCATTGGTGTACTGGTCAATGAACTTCCGCTGACTGATGATGAGTTGCTGAAAGTCTGCCAAGGACTCAATAAATTTCACCAGACCAATCTATATGCATTTGGCATTCCCTATGAGGCGGTGTTGGCAAAAATTGTAAAAGCCATCAAGAAGAATGGACTAAGCGCAACCCTTGAAAAAGCCCTGCAGTCCATGATTATCTCTAATGAAAACACAGACGCAAGCGAGAGAAAAATTAATGAAACCATCTACTCCCTGTTGCAAAGCAACCTCAACCTCGAGGTTAACAAACATGACGCGTGGGGCACTGCGGCTAAAACATACCTCGAACAGTTAAGCAATGAACAACGACTCCATTGGCGGTCGCTTTTCAAACTAACCAAACAAGCCAGTGGCAAAAGTGAACCTTCAGCCAAATGGCTCAAAGAAGCAAAGCCGTTGGTCGATTCAATCGGTGCCGATGAGTTCTCACGGATAATGATCGAGTGGCTCTCGTTATTGAAAACTAAACTCCAGGAAATTCATAAGTCAAAAGAATATCGTGTCGATTTTCTGCGCGATGAAAACCACGACGCCATCAAGGGCCTTATCTGGTGTGCCGGACTCATAAACAACAATAATCTTAATATCGCCCTGGACGACTACGCAACGTGGGCCTATAAGAAAAAACCAGGTGTCGGTGCTATTTCTGTTAAGACAGGTACAGCCTGCATGTGTGCCTTCGCCATGTTACCCATCAAAGACGGCGTTTCACGACTTTCAAAATTCCGATCTAAAATTAAGAACAACTCCATCCTCAAGGCAGTTGATAAATTCATTCGTATTGCCGCAGAAAGAAATGGTGTGGCTATAGATCAGATTCAGGAATTGTCCGTACCCGATTTTAATATCAGTGCCGGTTACGTTCTTCAACCCATGGGTGATTATGTCGCCTCCTATGCAGTTGAAGACGGCGTGCTCCAGTGGCTTAGGGGAGATAAAATTCAGAAGAGCGTTCCGCTCGAGGTCAAAGAAAATTTCAAGAATGAATTAAAAGCGTTAAAGAATACAGCGAAGGAAATTGACTCATTGATTTCCGTCATCAAAGACCGGCTCGAACACAGTTACCTCGACCAACGCGTGTGGAATTTCACCAACTGGTCTGAGCTCTTTCTTGACCATCCCCTCACCTCCATCGTTTCACGCAAATTGATCTGGCATTTTTATGATGGCGACAAAAAAACACAAGGTGTCTGGAATGGTCATGCCATCATTGATGTATTAGAGAATGAAATCACATGGCTCAGTAACACTACAAGCGTGCAACTATGGCATCCTATTGGTTTTAGCATAGACGACATTCTCTTGTGGCGAAACTACTTGCAGCAAAAAAGTATTGTGCAGCCCTTCAAGCAGGCATACCGCGAAGTGTACCTGCTAACCGATGCCGAAGTACGAACAGAAAGTTACTCCAATCGTTTTGCTGCACACATACTTCGGCAACACCAGTTTGCCGCACTCTGTCGCCAGCGGGGCTGGCATTATACATTGATGGGCAATTGGGACTCGCACAACACACCCTACGTAACGTTGCGCTCCTGGCAAATCGAAGCCCAGTTTCTTGTTAACGCCGAGTGGCAGGGAGCCGAAACAAACGCCACGGGTATCTTCAATTATATCACCACCGACCAGGTTAGGTTTTCCAGAAATGGTGTTGCCCTTTTAATGATTGACGTACCCGCATTAGTGTTCTCCGAGATTATGCGCGACGTCGATCTGTTTGTAGGTGTAACCAGCCTTGGTAATGACCCCACGTGGTGCGACGGTGGCGATGCCTTTATGAACACCTATTGGCACAGCTACTCGTTTTCAGAGCTCACCGAGTCCGCCGTTGTTCGCAGCCAGGTATTACAAAACATTGTTCCTAAGTTGAAGATCGCTGCGCAGTGCCGGTTCGATAAAAAGTTTCTCATCGTTGAGGGAAAGGTTAGAACCTATAAGATCCACATGGGCAGCGGCAACATCCTCATGGAACCCAACGATCAATACCTCTGCATAGTGCCTGATGGTTCAAAGCAAACCAAGGGCACCGTCTTTCTTCCCTTCGAAGGCGACAACCTGCTTTCCATCATCATCAGCAAAGCCTTGCTGCTTGCCGACGACGACAAAATTAAAGACACCACCATCTTATCACAGATTAACCGCCGATGAGAACAGAATATTAAAAATCACACACTGCGAATAGTGAGCAGAAGTTGGTGAGCACTCTACGAAGGCCTTCCACTACATCAATTCTCCACCTTGCGCAGCAGAGGGGGAGTGACAAGCGCAGCGATGTCGAGGGGGTAAGTAACCGTGAAAAAGTTTGTCAAAACAAAAACTCAATCACAAGAACTCTGACGAGCATGCACCCTACTACTACTCATTTATTTTATTGTGTATCCCTTCGCTCCTTCTCTGCAAGTAGTCCAGCATAAACATCAAGTGCTGCACTAGTCAACGAGTTGTCATTTTCTTCTATCCTTATACAATGCTTTTCAAACAATGAGTAATAAAAGTCCCACGTCATGTTGGCATCATCATTTAATCCAAACTGCTCAAGAATTATTGAACAGGAGTCAGCCTGATAAAATGCATCATCGAGTCCTACGCTCCTTAACACATTAAAGAATTTACGGCTCTTCAGTTCTTCTTTAATTAGGTGCAATGTGAGGTCAGTCTTGTTAGAGAAAACCAATCCTAAGATGTTGTTAGTGTTTGTTTCCATGAGAGTTTTAAATAATTAAATAATGCTTAATACGTATTCAATAATACGAATTACAATTCATTTAATCCATTATACGTATCATTAAACAACCCAAATCACTGATAGCCAAAGCCTTAAATTTTTAATAACGAGGTGATTAATCCTAAATTAGGATGAATTAATGCGCTAACGGGATTAAAAATGGCTGATAAACTCAAGATTAATAGGCTTAAGGTTGTACTTGCTGACAAGGAGATAAGCCATAAGGATTTCGCGAGAATGGTAAAGAAAACGCCAAACACCATCACGCGAATTTGTAATAATGAACAGCAGCCATCACTATTTGTGTTGAGAGAAATGGCAATTGCGTTAGATGTAGACATTTCAGAATTGCTCATTCCAACCAAATCCAAAAACTAGCACTAAGGCTAAGCTTGCATACGAAACAAAACTTGAACAGGCTTGAACTAGTTTGGGAGTTCAATGCAACGTCGGTGTGACTTTGCACAGATAGAAGTGCAATATTATTTGGTGTAGTTAACCATAGAAACAAAATAAACCTTATTTTGTATGTTTGAACGGAAAAGTCCCGAATGAAATTCAACGAAGACTCCCGAGTAAAAATACCTACGATCTTGCACCTTATTCGGTTGGGTTATGATTATCTATCGTTGAAAGATCAAACATGGGACGAGTCAAACAACATTTTCACTCACATCTTTCATGAAAGCATCGGCAGAATAAATCCTGAATTGAATGAAGGAGATATAAAGCGTTTTTATGATGAGGTTACGCTAAGCCTGGAAAATGAAGATCTTGGAAAATCTTTTTACGAGAAACTAATTGACCAATCAGGAACTCGCCTGATCGACTTTAAGGATTTTAATAACAATTCATTTCATGTTGTCACAGAGTTAACCTGCAAGAAAGACGACGAAGAATTTCGGCCAGATATTACGTTACTCATTAATGGAATGCCATTGGTTTTTATTGAAGTGAAGAAACCAAATAATCAGGATGGCATATTAGCGGAACTCAAGCGAATTCAAACCAGGTTTCAGAATAAGAAATTTAGAAGCTTTGTCAACATCACACAGTTGATGATTTTTTCTAATAACATGGAATATCAAGAGGGATCTCTTCAGCAATTGGAAGGAGCCTTTTATGCTACTACATCATACGGCAAGCCGATTTTAAATTATTTCAGAGAAGAACATACCTTCAATTTAGATTCTCTTCTGAAAGCAGAAGATGAAGACATTGAAAACGCTGTCCTTGGCGATACAAATTACATAAGCATTAAAAACGCACAAGAGTTTATAGTCAACAAGAATTCAAACACCCCTACTAATCGGATTTGCACCTCACTATTGCAACGGCAGCGTTTGGCTTTTATGTTGAAGTATGCAATCGCTTATGTTAAAGAGCAAAGTGGATTGCAAAAACATGTAATGCGCTATCCGCAGTTGTTTGCTACAAAAGCAATTGAAACCAAACTTGATGAAGGTGTTAAGAAAGGAATTATTTGGCACACCCAAGGCAGCGGTAAAACAGCATTAGCTTACTATAGCGTAAAATTTCTTACAGATTATTTTCAGAAAAAAGGTGTCATTCCAAAATTCTATTTCATTGTAGATCGTTTGGATTTGTTGATTCAGGCAGGAAAGGAATTTAAAGCAAGAGGGTTAGTAGTGCATGAAGTCAATTCGCGCGAAGAGTTTGCTAGGGACATAAAGACAATAAGTGTTATACACAACAATTCTGGTAAGGCTGAAATTACGGTAGTTAATATTCAGAAATTTAAGGAAGACACTGACGTTGTGCGAAACACAGATTACCAGGTAAACATTCAGCGCGTCTATTTTCTTGACGAAGTGCATCGAAGCTATAACCCAAAAGGAAGCTTTCTCGCCAACCTCAATGAATCTGATCCCAATGCCATTAAAATTGGATTAACCGGTACGCCATTGCTAGGTACTGATTATAATTCAAGAGTGTTGTTTGGTGATTATATTCATAAATACTATTACAACGCATCTATTGCCGATGGCTACACCTTAAGACTGATTCGCGAAGAAATTGAAACGAAATACAAACTATCTTTACAGCAAGCATTAGAAGAGATTGATATTTTAAAGGGTGACGCAGAAAAGAAAGTAGTTTATGCTCATCCACGCTTTGTTGAACCAATGCTTGATTACATTGTAGAAGATTTTGAGAAAGCCAGAATCATTATGAACGATCAATCCATTGGTGGCATGGTCATTTGCGATTCGTCAGAACAGGCAGAGCAACTTTACAAATTTTTTCAGTCTAAGTACGCAAGGCATACTGAAGAGGTATTGTCAATGGCTGCCGAACCTGTGGCGTCTTATAGTGAAAAGAACAAGCGAAACAACAAACCTACTTCTTCCGCTATCATTCTGCATGATATTGGCACCAAGAAAGAACGCGAAGGAATGATTGATAACTTCAAGGATGGCAAAACTGATCTTCTCTTTGTTTATAACATGTTGCTCACTGGTTTTGATGCTCCCCGCCTAAAGAAATTGTATTTGGGGCGACTGATTAAAAAACACAATCTGCTTCAGGCATTAACACGTGTAAACAGAACATATAAGGATTTCCGTTATGGCTATGTAGTTGATTTTGCTGATATAGAGGAAGAGTTTAAAAAGACCAATCAGGACTATTTCAACGAACTTCAATCTGAGTTAGGTGATGAACTGGTGCATTACTCCAATCTCTTCAAATCACAACAAGAAATTGAAGAAGAAATTCAGGAAATCAAAGACGTATTATTTCATTTTGACATTACCAATGCCGAAATTTTTTCTCAACAGATCAGCCTGATAGCAGATCGTGCGGAGATGTTAAAAATTACACGGGTGTTAAATAATGCCAAAGCCTTGTATAACCTGATCAGGCTCTCCGGCAATTATGCGTTGCTTGATAAACTGGATTTTAATAAACTCACGCTTTTAGCACGAGAAGCCAACAATCATCTTGGGTTGATCAATAAGCACAAAGCATGGGAAAGCAACGAAGACACTACCAACCTACTCAATGTAGCACTGGAAGATGTGCTCTTTGCCTTTACAAAAATAAAAGAGGAAGAGATGGTGCTGGCCGACCAATTAAAGAACACCTTGCAACGTACACGTGAAATGTTGGGCGGAAACTTCGATCAGAAAGACCCGCAGTTTATTAGCTTAAGGGAGGAACTGGAGCGCTTGTTTAAAAAGAAAAATCTCACTGAAGTAACGAAGGAAGAAATGGAACGCAACATCAACGCGTTAAATGAGATTTACACCAAGGCTAAAGAATTAGAAAGAAAGAATCAATTATTAAGAGCGAAGTACAGCAATGATGAAAAGTACGCACGCCTGCATAAGCGATTAATGGAAAAAGACCCATTAACAAATAGCGAAAGTAAATTATTTGAAGTGCTCAGTGGTTTGAAAAAGGAAGTGGATGCGAAGATTCTACAAAACGCGCAGATACTGGAAAATGAAAGTTTTGTAGAACGGATGATGATGCGCTTAGTGATTGATCAATTTAACAACAAGCACAATTTATCATTGGATGTCGAAACATCTGAGCGAATCAATAGCATGATAGTAAAAGAATATATGAATGAGTTTTTAGGAAGAGCAGCATGACGAAAGCAGTAGAATTTGAAAAGAAGACGAAGGAACTTATTGATAATCTGAAAAGCGTGTGTGCTAACTACGGGTTGGGCAACGATGGCAATGAGTTTAAGATCATCACACAGGTGTTCCTCTATAAATTCCTGAACGATAAGTTTGTTCACGAAGTAAAACAAATCGATAAGAAAATAGCGAAAGCAGAAAATTGGGAAGAAGCTCTAAAGGCTTACAAACCTAATGATTACAAAATGCTTGAGCGACAGTTAAGTGAAAGCACAGCACGCATTAAGCCAGAGCAATTTATTTCAAGCTTATTTAAGCGGCAGAACGAACCAAAGTTTGCTGAGATCTTTGATAACACTTTGTTGGATATTGCTAAAGAAAATAGCGACATCTTTTCTGTAATTACAGAAGGTGGAGAAAAGGTTGTACTCTTCGAAAACATCAGCAAATATGTAACCGACAAACGTGATGAGTTTTGTAAAGCCATTATCAATAAACTCATTAACTTTAGCTTCGAGCACATCTTCCACGAGAAGTTTGACTTCTATGCTACCATCTTTGAATACTTAATTAAAGATTACAATACCAACAGCGGTGGTAAGTATGCTGAATACTTTACACCTCATGCAGTAGCAAAGATTATGGCACGATGCCTGGTGCACGGCAAGGTAAAGAATGTAACCTGCTACGATCCTTCAGCAGGATCAGGAACGCTGCTCATGAATCTAGCTCATGAGATAGGAGAAGATAAATGCACTATCTACTCGCAGGACATCTCTCAAAAGTCCTCCAACTTGCTGCGCTTGAACTTGATCTTGAACGATCTCGTTCACTCCATTCCTAATATTGTAAAAGGGAATACTATACTTGAACCGTACCATAAAGACAAAAAAGGAAAGCTTCAGAAGTTCGATTACATCGTATCAAACCCTCCGTTCAAATTAGACTTCTCCGATTACAGTGCAGATTTAAACACGAAGGAAAATAATGATCGTTTCTTTGCGGGTATTCCAAATATACCCAATGCGAAAAAAGAATCGATGGCGATCTATCTTATGTTCTTGCAACACATCATGTATTCGTTAAAAGATGGCACTGGTAAAGCGGCCATTGTAGTACCTACCGGATTTATTACCGCGCAAAGTGGTATTGATAGAAAGATTCGGGAGAAGATGGTAGAAGATAAAATGTTGGCAGGGGTAGTAAGTATGCCCAGCAACATTTTTGCGGCAACAGGCACTAACGTTTCTGTCATATTCATAGACAAACAAAACAAAGGCGATGTTGTATTGATTGACGCCTCTAATTTGGGTACAACAGTTAAGGAAGGGAAAAATCAGAAGACGCTTTTGTCTCACGATGAAGAAGATAGAATAATAAGTGTTTTTAATAACAAAGAATCAATCATTGACTTCTCGATCGTAGTTAGCTATGATGACATTAAAGAAAAGAACTATTCACTCAGTGCAGGACAATACTTTGAAGTGAAAATTGAATATAAAGATATTACTCAGAAACAATTTGAAACTAAGCGGAAGGTATTTGAAGAAAGTCTGTCCGAGCTTTTTTTGGAGTCAAAGAAATTAGAAATGGAAATTCAAAATAATTTGAACAAGTTGAAGTATGAATAGTCCGACTATCAAACTTGGTGATATTAGTTATGTAACAAAACTCGCGGGATTTGAGCATACAAAATATATTCAGCATAACGCGACCCATCAAAAGAACGATGTTCCCTTGGTGATTGGCAAGAATGTCAAAGGTGGTAAGGTAATATATGAATTTGATTGGTATATACCGAATAGCATCTCAGACGCGCTACCACGCAGCGTATTGAATAAAAGATGCCTAGTGATTCCGTACGTTGGAAGTAAATTGGGCGAGTTGGCAATCTTTCGAAATGATTTTAAATGTCATTTGGGCAGTAACGTAGCAAAAGTTGAATTGTTAAATGATATTCTCGATCTAGATTACTTATATTATTATCTAACTAGTTCTTACGGTCAGTTACAATTATTCAAAGGTATGCAGGGATCTGCACAGCCTAATATAACAATGGGTTCTATCAGAGACACCGTTGTTGTAGTGCACGAAAAATACACTCAAAAACGTATAGCCAAAGTTCTTTCTGATTTAGATGCAAAAATAGAACTCAATAACAAAGTCAACGGAGACCTAGAGTCCATGGCCAAGCTCATTTACGATTATTGGTTTGTACAGTTTGATTTTCCCAATGCCAAAGGCAAACCCTACAAAACCAGCGGTGGCAAAATGGTTTGGAGTGATGAGTTGAACAGAGATATACCACATGGATGGGAAGTGCGAGAACTAGAAGAGTGTATCGAAAGAATAATTGATCACCGGGGTAAAACCCCGTCTAAACTAGGAAGTGATTGGACCACAGACGAAAATGGAATTATTGCATTATCTGCAAAGATTGTTAAAGGTGGAAAATTAATTAACCTTGAAGAAGCCAACAGGGTAGACAATATATTATACAATAAATGGATGCCCATAAAATTAAAGAATGGAGATATTTTGATGACGTCAGAGGCACCCGCTGGCGAGTTTTATTTCATTCATGGCAAGACAGACTACTGTCTCAGCCAAAGACTCTTTGCAATCAGAGCAAATCAAGAGACAATCATTCCATCCTATTTGTACTTCGAATTATCTAAAGGTCATGGATACTCTCAAATTATGGGAAGCCTAAGTGGAAGCACGGTCTTTGGCATAAGGCAAGATGTTTTAAGAACGATTAGGGTTTTAATACCCAATTATGATTTACAGAAGAAGTTTGATCAAATAATATTACCTCAATTAAGGCAGATAAAAGAATTAGAGCAGCAAAACCAAAAACTATCAGAACTCCGTGATTGGCTTTTGCCTATGCTGATGAATGGACAGGTTCAAATCAAAGAAGCTGGTATTATCAAGGTAGTTAAGCACCCAGTCAAAGAAGTCTCCTTCAAACCTGCCAACCCTTATTTCTATCAAACCCAAGTTGTTGCCGCTATTGTTAATGTGTCTAAACAGCACAAAATTAGTCATGGAGAAATGACATTGGCCAAGTACAGTTACCTTCTTGATAAAGTTTACAAGGTTCCTACATTATTCAAGTACGACCGCTGGCATCTTGGTCCATGGTCAAAGGAAATGAAAGCACTAGTTAACAATAAGAAGTTTTTCAAAATTCAGGATAAAGAAGTAACAGTCGTACCACAGAAGAAGGAATACAATTTTCAGTTTCAAAAACAAGTAGAAGATGCTATTACCGAACTGGTCTCAATCTTCAATCAATACAAGGGCAAAGAACGCTCGTATCAAACGGAACTATTAGCTACAGTTTGTAAAGTTGTAGAAGATATTCAGTCAACAGATTTAAAAGCGGTGCGAGAATCAATGGTGAAATGGCCGATTGATTTGAAGGGAGAGAAGTTTAAGAATAAGGCGGAGAAGTTTGGGGAGGAGGAAACTAAGGAGTGTTTACAATTGATCATTAAAAAAGAGTGGCAAAAATTGCTGCTGTCTTCCAAATAAGTTTAAAAATATGTTAGATCGAGAATTGCAGGACAAAGTTGTATCATATCTTCAACTGCAAGGATTTTCGTGGGCAGATCTTAAGCAAGGTTGGGATTCTCTTTCAAGAGAATCGGAGGCTGACATTCTGATAATGCAACAAAGCCAACCGTTTGCTGTTATTGAAATAAAAGGCAAGTTGGATTTAAATAGTTTGCCCAAGCCCGAATGGTCTTACCATTCGGCCGTCAGACAAGCACAACAAATTGCACTTAGCTTCAAAGCTCCGTTTTTTGCAGTAACTGATACAAATGATTTTTTTTGGTTCACTCATTCAACTAACGGAAGACCAGAGTTGTTGCCTCAGCCAGTCAAGCCGATTGAATTAAATGCAAATAAAAAAGCGAGAAATAAGGAATTCTGTAAAAATGTATTAGAGAGTTTTAAAACATTCACAACACTATTCTACAATGAAGAAACTCTTTCCGAGATTTTATATGCCCAATTGCTATACGTTCAAGGAAAGCCAGACCTCAAAAGAAAATGGTTATCGGGAAAACCCGCAACAAAAAAAGACCATACGCAACAGGTTGAAAAAGAGATTCGTGACATTTTCCAACGTCTTGATCATACAGAATTTTTTAGTGGAGAACCGGAAGTTATTTCAGATGCAATTGATGAGGTCTTCTCATCAGGAAAATCTGGTTTAGGTTTACCTAAATGGTTGGCAGACCTCCTATGGCAAGCAGGAACTCACGACAACCCAAGCAAAATTTTAGCTGGGTTAATTGATTTCCCTCAACTCCAATCGGCCCTAAATTCGGGTGCCTTAAAATCAGCTCGACCCTACTCTGTACAATATTTCTATAGACACAGAAATAACGTCTTCTGGTACAAATTAAAGCAGGCCCTCTACAATTTACCAGAAGAGAATTTGTTTGAGCTTTCAGTTGATATAGGGCTTAAGGATAATAATAAATATGACACAATTATCTTAGCTCCAGTCTTCGGACTGAAGGTAGACAACATTCATAATTCACGTTTTTCTTTAGGGCGAGATTTAGATTTCTCTGTATACCTCATTGAACATGCGGTGCAAAACATCGCAGCTTCTGGTAAAATCTTATCTGTCGTTCCCGAGAGCATACTATTTTCCGACATCTACAAGAGCTTTCGACAGTATCTGGTTAAACACGGATTCGTTCAATGCGTAGTAAGTTTACCAATAGGAACGTTCTACCCATACTCAGGTGTCAAGTCTAGTCTGCTTGTATTATCAAAAAGGCAGAATGAAAGAAATATACTTATGGTTGAACCAAGGTATTCTCTGAATAAAAATTCTGACACGAAGAAGATTGCAGACGACCTAACAAAAATAATTTCATTTGATTCCGAATCAAGTAAGAAGAAGCTTGTTGAACATAAAGCGTTTTTGGTTCATGATGACGAACTGCGTGAATATCGACTTAATGTTTCTGCATATAGCTTGGTAGTAGATGAACGACAAACTTCAAGTGAATACCCATTAATTCCTCTGGTTGATATTACACATAAAATCTTTAGAGGCACCCAAATAAAACTTTCGTCGGAAGGAACTGTAGCGGTGATTGGTCCTAGAGCGATTAGAACTATAAGTTTTAGATCTGAACTCGTTGATTATACCGACAGTCAAAAAATTGCTGCCAATGCTCGCTATGTTGAAGAAAATGACATCGTTGTGAATGCAATTGGTACTCATAGAGCAGAGTCTGCTACAGTGCCAAAGGAATTCAACGGAACCCCAGTTAGTCAGCACTTAATAGTAGTAAGGCCGAACGATAAATACGTAGTCCCTGAATATCTGACGCTCCTTTTAAATAGTAGTAAAATTAAATCATATCTACTCTCCAGCACAGGAACTACTGTAATTGCTTCAATCTCCTTAACCGCTCTAAGGGATTTACAACTACCAATTCCTCCTTTATCGATTCAACAGAAGGTTTTGCAAGAATTTACAAATCTTGATAGTAAAAGGAGACAAGCAGAGCAACGACTTCAAACTCTCGACAAAGAGTATACTGAATTCATAGATCGTATCTCAGACAGCCCATTAAGCCTCGATTAAGATGAAATTAGGCTTTAATATTCAAATAAATGATCGTAGCGCTATCTTCAATGGAATGAAGGAGTCCCTTCCAAATCATTCTATGATTTTATGTGAGAGCATGAGAAAAGTATTGGCTGGGATAGGGAAGAATTTTCAATTGCCTACAGGCACTACTCCAAAACAACTAAATGAAAAATTTCTAGAAATGGAGTCGTACTTCACTAGACGAGGGATATCAAATGGACAAGAGATTTTTCTGAAGTTTGTAGTAGAAACTTGGCTTTCTGTAAATGCACTCGACAATTATAGCATCAATGACAAGGAGCTGTTGTTAAGAGTATTAAAGTTTCCGATTGACTCTAGTACTATTATTCTTCTCAATCCGCTGGGCTCCTGGGTTATTCAATGGAGAGTTCGTTTGATCCATGCACACGCTTCGGAAGAGACCGAGATACTTAAAATACATCTTACAAGTAACGCCAATATAGTCGTAGTGCCAGATTATGTGGCGCAATATCTACACACTGCCATATTTTCATACCATAACGGCTTACAAGCAGTAGCACTTGCTTTATGCTCTATTGCGCTAGAGGCGACCTTAAAAGATCGTCTGAAGCAACGTGGATATACGTTTGATTTTATTGAAAGAAAAAAAACAAATTATATAGGTGGCCTTGGAACGGCAATTGACCGTGCCCGAAATCGAGAAGCGTTCTTAACTCCAGCTAATCTAGTTACTGATATGGATATTGTAATAACAACAATCAGGAATAATCTTGTTCATCTTTCTGAAGAAGCATTTAACACGCCTCTACCCGAATTTAATTCTTTGAGTACTTCAGGGAATTATCTTTTGAAAGACTTTATCAATAGTCCCATGATGGTATTTGACTTAATTCGAAGCGTCACGCTGTGTGTGGATGCCATGTATAAAGAGTTGAGAGATGAACAACAAGCAATCCTGTTAGCAACTCCTTGAACTGTTAAAAGCTGGATCGAATTCATTGCAGAAGATTACAAGCAAAGTCGTTCTGTAGAAATAGATGTAGAAAAACTATTGAATGAAATTAAGAATAGGTAGTAGTGATGCCAATCTAAGGGTGATGCTTGCTGTGTAACGGTACAAGCGAGACGCATGCACTAGTTCCTAGCTGAAAACATGTTAATTACTACTTTTAAATTTGATTGCGTAGTCGTATTGCGACGGTCCCGTTATTATAGCATCGAATTCAACGTTGCGTTTGAGTGCCTCCTTCGTCGCCTTCCTTAGTACTGCACCAACAGCTTTGTTAGGGTCGTTTGAGAAAGTCAGTGTAGTCATTTTGAACACCGTATCATGATCATAATACGGCCTTGTATATAGGAAAACGAATTTTCCATCTACCTGCGGCACTAAACCAAGACCGTAATTCTTTTCCTCTGTTACCTTTGCAAGTGTAATGATGAAAAGCAAGCATAGAAAAATTGCCGCTTGTATCGCTTAATATCAAAGGATGACGCATTTAAGATTGCTATGCAGGATACATTGAAGAGGATGTTGAATATCTAAAATGATTATGGAAAACAATGAGAAACCAAAATGGCCAAAATCCAAAGATCATCTTAATAAGACGTTCCTGGAGGAATTAGGACATAAAATGTGGAACACAAAGGGTGTAAGGTTTGGTGCTTCGCAAAAATTTCTAAATAAGAATAGTTGGTCAAATCTTTCCCTTGGTTTCTTGTCGGCCTACCTGATTATATATGGACTATTCTCAGTTTATCAGATATCAGGTAGTATTATTCTTGACGAGAGAATAATTGCATTTAGTTCAACGACTATATCAATTCTCTTGTTAGTATTTACACAATATGAATCCGCTCAAGACTACAAGATCCGAGCATTAGAATTTCACAAATGCTCATTGGAGATTTCAGAATTACATGATGAGATCCGCCTTTTTAAAACTATAGGTCAAAAGACGGACGAAGAGAAAGCTAAATTCTGTGAATCTCTTAATAAGAGATATCAAAAAGTTCTTCACTCTTATTCAAATCACGAAGAAATAGATTATCAAATCTTTACTGCGAAGAATAGCAAATACTACGATTTGAGCAGGTTTCAGGTAGCATACATTTATATCAAGTACTATGTAAAGACATTGTTCTTGTATCATCTATTAATTGCTGCTCCTATTATATTTTTTGTTTTATTGTTTTTTTAAACTCCCCAACTAGCGCAAGCTTGCCCCCATTCTAGCGCGAGCTTGTGCAACGATTATACCCAGAATAGAAATTCAACAAAAAACCCATTCGTAATGAAAAAGATAACTGAAGCATTGCCTATCATTTCAATTGCAGTAATTGCAATTAGCTTTTTGAATTTGGCTTTCTTTTACACCCAATCGTTCAAGCGTCCCTTTAGATTAGCACCCCCAACTAGTCAAAGCATCTCCCCCACTAGCACAAGCTTGTTCAAGCGTCCGCTTGGACACACATGATCTTCAGCGTCCGCTGACGTCTGCCAAACACAATGCCTTAAATAAATATAAGATCTATAAAACCTTTCGATGTACCAGCATAGTCGCGGGCACTACTGTACAGCCATGCCCCATACTAGCGCAAGCTTGTTCCTCATAACGCAAGCTTCTTTATACTGTTTAGCACCTGCAGTTCTCTCTGTTTTAATAACGACATCGTCCTCAGTATCTCGTCCTCATAGAAAGAGGTGCCAATTGCATTTTGTAAATCAGGTATCACTTGATCTCTTAAGCTTAATAATTCAATTGTGGAGATGATATCCTCATATTTGTTCTCAGTTAGCCCATTTAATTCCTGGTTTAAGTCTTCAACTTGTATTTCTGTTACCCATGTACAAATAATTCTTTTAGATATCTTAGGAATTCCATACTGTTGGTAAGTTAATTTTATCTCAGGCAAATAGTATCGATCAAGTTTCTTTGACTTTGGCTTTGGATAGCCAAGAAATTTTTGTGTCACTAATTCAAAATATTGGGGCTTCCATTTAAGACCATGCGTAACTGTAGTCTCAACATGATAATATATTCCTTCGGTTAAATTAATAGCTAGTAAGTCAATCTGGCGATTATTTCCTCCAACAACTTTCACATCATTTACGGTAAAGCATTTTTTACAATAACGATAATAAGCTTCAATGATGTGCTCTGTGGTATTCATAGAAATATTTTATTTCACGCAAAATAAATAATTAACCCAACTAATGCATTGCTCCGTTGTAGAATTCAATAAAGACTTTCGCTTTTACCGGAAAAGAAAAACACATAGATACGTATCCGTAAACGTACGGAACGAAGTGCCTAAAAATAAGGTACTACAATAATTAATTGCAACGATAATAATCTTTTTAAGTTAATTGTTCTCAAACAAAATATAAACCTGGATCAGACAGATTTCTGATAACACTAACAACAATTCAATGGAAAAATTATCAATTAGTGAAATGTCTCAAGCAGTTGGAGGAAGCTGTGGAAAATCGATTCTCGGCGGGTTCTTTTCTGGTATGGTAACAGGTGCTGTTACGGGAGGTGCCGCTGGAGCTCCTGTAGCTGGTGTCGGAGCTATTGCAGGAGTAGTATTAGGAGGAACACTCGGTGCGGTTGGTGGAGCTCTGCTTGGCGCTGCGGCTGGTTGTGGTACAGCAGCTTAAATATTTTTAAACCTAAAATTGAATCAAATGGAAAAATTACAAATTCAAGAAATGGCATTAGTCATTGGAGGTAAGTCTACTACCGGCACTTGTGTTGCTGGAATTTTTGGAGGCATATTTGGCGGGGCAGTTAGTGGAGCTCGCGTTGGAGCTATGGTTGCTCCGTCTCCACAAGGTTTACTTGTGGGTGCCGCCGCTGGTGCAATAGTTGGTGGTATTGCAGGAGGTATAGCTGGATGCATGGATTAACGCAAACAAATATTATGGACACCATGAGGCTATCGTATCGATAGCCTCACATTTGCTAGTTGTAAAATAAAATCCACTTGTGCTCAATACAAACCTATACCTGCTACGAAGCAGGTTTGAACTAACTTTTAAATTTCTTCTTTTCTGTCTCTTCTATATTTTGACGCTGAAGGTTTCAGAATACCTGTTAATCGATGACGAGTTATACTTTCAATCCTATTCGCATTTACTGAACTATAATGAAATTAATGACCTCATCAACAATGAACATAATAATCGCTGGATCTACTATTTAACAACCGTAGTTTTCTTTCTGCTAAAATTTACAATTCTAACACTATTCATTTTATCAGCTGCTTTTTTCTTTAATAAAGAACTAGATTTTAAATCAGTATTCAGGTCTTTCGTTGAAGCAGAGTTTTTGTTTTTAATACCTATGCTCATTAAAGTGTTATGGTTTCTGTTTATTCAAACAGATTATACTATCCCAGACATTAGTTCTTTTTTTCCATTGTCTCTGTCAAATCTTATTAGTTTGGATGAAAAGAATAACAACCTTATTTATATTTTACAAACCCTTAATCTTTTCGAAGTAGCGTATTGGTTTTTTCTCGCTTCAAGATTATCATACAATTTAAATTCAGATTATAAGACAGGAGTTTCGCATGTCTTTACTGGCTATATACCAGTTCTCTTTTTGTGGTTTATCATGTACACTTTTATTATAAGCCTTGCTACCTAAATTATGCATAAGAAATTAATCTTTATTCTACCTGCCTTTTCATTTCTATTATTTATCATAGTAATGGTTATGTTCTTTAAAAAGGAGAACAAAAACATTCAGAATAGCAATTTAACCTTCAAAGGAGTAACCTGTCTTGGAGACTCATCCATTGTTAACATAGATAGTTACAAAGAATCAATAGTTGCTTATGTCAACACATCTTGCGGTGTGTGTGCAGAGGAAATTAAGGACTTAATAGAAATAGGCGATAGTACCAATATAGAGGTGATAATCTTATCAACTGAAAACTATAAAGATTTAAGAGACAACATTCATCTAAAAGATCAAAGCAAAAATCTGCACATACTTTCTATAACATCATCTGTCGCCAAGAAATTTAATTTTAACGACTATCCATATTTTCTATTTTATAAAAACGGTATCCTGGTAAAAGATCATAAGGGTAAAATAAATGCATCAGTATATATCAAAAATATTTTTGGATAAGAAAGTAATACGTCTCGCCAAGAAAACCTTTCGCTTGCAGGAAGAATCGAAAGATTGTGGGTCAGCATGTTTAGCATCTGTTCTGCAATTTTACGGAGCAACATTTTCGATAACAGAGATTAATGAATTAAGTGGCACTAACGACAATGGAACTACTATTCTAGGATTACATACAGCATGTAACGAATTAAATCTATCTTCTGAAGCTTTCCGGGCAACAAGCATTAACAATCTTGATGAGTTAAAAGGTCCAGCAATTCTACACGTTGTTATCAATGAAAGCTTGTACCATTTCATTGTTTACTACGGAAAGGTTTCGACTAATAAACATCTTATTGGAAATCCTGAAAAAGGCGTAATCTCGATAAGTGATGCAGAACTGGAAAACATCTGGAAGTCGAAAATACTTCTTACGGTCTCTTTAACAGATGTATTTAAATCGAACGAGAGTGGCTGTCACAGTAAAAAGAAAATATTTACTGACTTCCTAAAATCGCAAAGAAAAGTTCTTTATATATCCATATTCCTTGGTTTGATTATCTCTATAATCAGCTTGTCCACAGCAATATTCTATCAATATTTTATTGACAAAATAATCCCTTCAAAAAATATGGAGAAGCTAACAATAGCTTTTCTCTCACTTACCTTTTTACTAATATCAAATTCAATATTAGGGTACATTCGCGAAATTGTAATATACCGGCAAAGTCAGGCCTTGAACAATAGAATTTTTTCAGATTTCTTTGAGAATCTCATTTATCTCCCGCGATCATTTTTTGAGAAAAAGAAAATAGGCGATCTAACCTCAAGATTGACAGATATTCGTCAAATTGATGTATTCTTTACTCAAGCTTTAGGCAACGCGATAATAAATGCATTGCTTATAATTATTTTTATTGGAGTTATTTTTACCAAATCATCAGCATCGGCTATTATCCTCACGGTCTCAATACCAGCAATATTTTTTATCACTAAGTATTTCATAGGAGAGATAATTCAATCACAAAAAGAAGTACTGTCTACTTATGGAAATACAGAAAGTCACTTTTATGACATTATTAAAGGCATTGACACTATTAAATTCTTCACAAAGGAAAAGCGCTTTTTAAATGCAATTTTCGGAACATACAATGGATTTCAAAAATCATCCTTTGTCTTAAATAAGACGGAATCCTTTTTTAATCTTTCAATAGGTTTTATCCTGATTTTAAGTTCCATGAGCATTATATTCTTAACAAGTATGCAAGTACTCTCTGCTCAACTTAGACTTGGAGAAATGCTTGCGATAATATTTCTGTCATCATCGGTTATCAATGCTGCAAATGGATTTATTCCAATATATATGCTTTTCAAAAAAGTTGATATTTCAATCAATAGAATTTCTGATCAATTGGTTTTACATACTGATCGAGAAGAACCACTTAACCACACGCCTTTGTTGATTCAAAAATTTGAGATTCAAAATTTAAGCTTTGGTTTTGTTGGCCATGAAAATATTATCCGTAATATAAATTTTAGTGCTACAAAAGGAGAGACAATTTTAATCAAGGGTGATATCGGTTCAGGAAAATCATTACTTTTTTCGCTTTTGCTAAAAATGTACAATAATGCTAACGGTAAAATTATTGTTACAAACGACACCGGAAGTACTTTCTCATGGGATCAAATTTCAAAACCTGAATGGAGAAAATTATTTACAATTGTACCACAAGAAATAGCAATATTTAACGGATCAATACTTGAGAACATTATGATGGATAACATCCAAAGTCATGAAGAACAACAAAGAGCTTTGAATATTTATAACGTGGTCTTAAAAAACTCATCAACTAATTTTCCGGACGGGCCTTTCACTCTTGTTGGTCAAGGAGGGATAAAATTGTCAGGTGGTCAAGCTAAATTATTAGGTCTTGCAAGAGCGCTATTTAAAAGTTCCCAAGTATTACTATTAGATGAGCTAACTGCAGGAATGGATGCAACCACTGAAAGATACACCCTAGACCTATTGAATCAGCTTAAAGAAAATTTCATCACTTTGTTTATCACTCACAACCCTCCTATTAATTTTAGTTTTGACAATGAATATTTTTTACACCAAGGAGAATTAACAACATTGGCCCATGATCTTAGAAATTAAAAAGCTTAGCAAATCATTTGGCAAACAAACTATAATTGATAGCCTGGAGGTAAGCCTTACAGGAGGAACTATTGTAGGGTTGATTGGAAGAAATGGGGTAGGCAAATCAACGCTCTTTAATTGTCTGGCTAATATTTTAGAGGCAGACACAGAAGAGGTTTATTTAAATAACAATAAAATCAGATTGGATGACGTGAATTGGAAAACCAAGGTCGGATTCGTCTCAGATCTCATTCCGGTAATAGAAGAATTTACAATTCTGGAATATCTGAAATTTATAGGCGCTATTTATAATGTACCGGAAGAACACATCGAACCACGCGCTAATGAACTTTACAATTTCTTCTTTGATGAATCTTCGATTTATGAGAATAAAAAACCTATAAAAAGCTTCTCTACAGGCATGATGAAAAAAGTGCAAATAATGAGTTCGGTTATTCACAAGCCAGTAGTATTATTGCTTGACGAGCCCTTTTCTGGGTTAGATTCAATTACATCAGCTAAGCTCGTTTCTTTTATTAAGTATTATTCCAATACAGAGAACATTATCATTTTTACAAGTCATGATTTAAATCACCATAAGTCATTAGCGAGTAACTTTCTTGTTCTTGATAAGACGAAATTTATCTTTCAAGGTGATCTTCCGAGTCTGGAGACTTTCTTTGTCACCAATAACCTGTTATCAGAAATTGAAAATGCGAAACTTAATTTTTCATGGATATGAAAATTTTAAGAATTATTACGCTCTATTTTAAGATAGCAAAGCAAGTACAAAAACGAAATGGCGCTGAGGACTCGACTAAACAGCTCGTTATCATTAGCAAGTACCTATGGTTTTTCTTCTCTAGTTGTTTGGCGACAGCTTTTATTATATTCACGAGGTACAAAGATGAAAGTGATGATTTCTTAAAGAGTTTGAATCTATCAGCGGAAGAGTTGAATTTCAAACTTATCCTATTTTCTTTAGTAACTCTCCTCTTATATCATTTTGTTCCTTCAATTCGGAGGCAATCGATATTAAGTTTAAAACACTATCCTCATACAACTTTACAACGGTTTTTAATAAACTTCTCAGCAAACATCATAAAGGTTTCTGTTATTAATATTTTAGGTATTTGGATTATTTTCTCTATTGGCAATCCTGATTTTTTTTCTCTCAGGATGTTATTTAATTCGGTAATCCAACTTCTTATTATTCTTCTGGTAATTTACAATGTGAAGGAATTGTTCTTATGGGAAGTACCAAAAATGTTCTTTCTTCTGCTGATAGATATTCTGATAGTAGCTCTTTTACTTTTTACGGATTTAGTATTTATCGAATACGCCTTCGTTATTCAGATTGCAGTTTTTATTATCTGCATTCTCCTATCGTTAACAACAGAATATTTAAAAATTGAGCGAAGAACATTTGGAGAATTAAGAACACGTCAAAAATATAATGAAGCTCTGATTAACCTTCCTATTAGAAACGGTAGAGCATTTGCAGTACTGAAATTTGTTTTGTTTTTTGAGTTAGTGCCTTTGATAAGTTATAACTATCTCACGTTAGATCTCTTCAAAAGGATCATGTTTTTCACCATGATGCTCCCTCTAGCCCTCATGACTAATTATGGTAATAATGTTTTTGGATTCGCCTTTAAACTTAGTTTGAATTTATTCTATCGCCCCTTGAATAACCATATTTTGTTTCGAACGTATTTAAAGTTGATGTTGGTACCATTTACTATTTGCTTTATTACATCGGCTACTTTTTTCACGCTCTATTCTGAAAGCGCTGTTAAAGATTTAATAGGGTATTTACTTATTGCAAGTATTTTGTTTTGCACAGGTTTTTTATTGGCAATACGATATCCGGTTAGAATAAGCGACTCCAGTTCCTGGCTGGATAGCAGGAACCAAGCTAAACAATCACTAATTATCTCTGCATCAATTGGACTTGTCTGGCTGGTGTTGATGAATACCTATTTTTATATTTCTATTATTGCAGGCATCTGTTCTTTGGTGGTTCTGGTCATCGTTATATTCTACTCAAACTATGTTCATAAGTTCGTTATGTTGTTTAAACAGAAATTATTAACCTAAATAGCGCAGGCTTGTTCAAGTGTTCGCTCACTGGAGAAATCTTAAATGCCCCGGAAAAGTTTTCCGGGGCATTTTTGTTTTACAACTTCTTAGTCAGCTCTTAGTGACTTTACAGGATTAGCCCGCGCCGCTTTAAATATGGCTGATGTTGTTGTCAGAATTCCAGTAGTAAAAATAATTATAGCACCAGCCAGCACGGGGCCAAGCGAAACAGGAATGTGATATGCATATATCTCCGTTAACAACATCCTGGTTAAATAAAATCCACCTACAGAGCCCAGCACTCCGGCAATAGAAAGTATAATTACAAACTCGCGATTGATCAATAACACCACATTACTTACCGTTGCTCCTAATGCTTTGCGTATTCCAATTTCTTTTGTGCGGCGAGCAATGTTCAGCGAAGCAAGTGAAAATATTCCTGATGCCGATAGTAAACCTCCTAATACCGTAAGGAACAAAAATATTTTTTCCAGGTTAGTGTTAACAGATTTTGTTTCTTTCATCACGATATCTTCCTGAAGGCGACTAACAAAAGGCTTCTCCGGAAACAGTTGCTTCCAGGTTTTCTCCATCGATTTTTGAATGCCCAGTAAATCATCTGACTCAGCTCTAATCAATACCATTTTATAATCTGCCGGTAAGCTCGGAATATAAACAAAGGGTTCTGGTTCTTTTGATCGGTACAGATTATCAATATGGTTTTCAACAACACCAACAATATGGCGTTTGTTTCCATGGATGGTGATCACTTTATCCAATGGATCTGTCATCTTAACCTTTTCAAGAAAAGCCTTGTTAACAATAACGCTTTCGCTTTGGTCAGAAGCATTGTCAACATTAAACGTTCTGCCCTCCACGAATTTAAAGCCCATTACTTCAAAATAATTCTTGCCAATACCCATATGCCACGAGTTATATTCAGTGGTATCAACCAACACCGGCGACTGGTAATTATTGTAGCCAACCTGGTGGTCGCTCACAGCAACATTCAATACTTTAGGATTCTTTCGCAGTTCATTCTCCATCGCCAGATATTCTTTTTCATTTTGGATATCGAGCGTCATCACCATTTCCTTATCGTATCCAAATTTGATCTTCTCCTGATACCTTGTATTCTGAATGAAAATGATACCCGCCACAAGAACTATAACGGATAACGCAAATTGCAACGACACCAGTGTTCGGGTAAGCACGTTGGTTCCATTAACACGCACCGTTCCCTTCAGCAATGCAACAGGATTAAACTTACTATTAAACAATGCCGGATAAACACCTGCCAGAAGTGCAGCAACGAATACAAGGATGATCAACGCCACGATCAGATTTACACCGTTGAGATCAGCCATAGTATAGTCAAGATTCCACATCTGTATGAAAGCAGGTACAATGATTTGTGACATAGCAAAACCAACCACCAGCGATAACACAATGATGAGCAACGTCTCAAACAAAAACTGGTAAACAATTTGTGAACGGGCCGCGCCAATGGCTTTTCGAACGCCAACTTCTTTAAGACGTTTCGATGTCATGGCAATGGAAGTATTTGTGAGATTAAAACATGCTATGAGCAATATTAAAAAAGCAAGAGATACGAAAACAACAAGTGCCACGGCGCCCATGCGCAAGTTCACGTGGCGATCTTGAATATCATCATTCGTGAATTTTGCCTTGAATGGTTCAAGAGTCATAGACGCCATGATCTGATCTTTCTTCTTTTCGTTTCGCAAGGCCACATATTTTGTGAATTGCTTCTCCACTGTTGCTACATTTTGATTTGAAGCCAGCTCAACAAACACCGTTGGGCTGCGCCAGTCAGACCAGTTGTCAACTTCAAGCTTATTAATGTCAGTAAAGTTTTCAATGCGCATGAGCACATCGAAGTAGAACGTATTGTTTAGTGGAAACTTGGCAACTACACCACCAACAATCGCCTCAATCTGAACATCGTTGGGATGGTTAAACACTACTAACTTCCCGGTAGGATCTTCCTTGCCAAAGTATTTTGTAGCAATCTTCTCACTGATGTAAACAGAATGTTTATTCTTAAACGATTTGTAACTTCCACGTACAAGTGGAAAATCAAACATATCGAACAAGGTGCTGTCGGCATAAGAGATGCCTTCGGCAAATGCTTTGTCTTCATAGCGCATTACTCCGCCACCACTAATAATTCGCGCATAACGATCTATGCCTGAAATCTCGCGCGCGATAATGGGAGCCATTGGCATGGGAGCAGTAATCGTATGATAGTCTTCACCGCCATTCTTTGCCTTGAAGTGGCCATGTATTTTATAAATGCGTCCTACCTTCTCGTCTTTATGAAAAGAATCGAACTCAATGTTATAGGCCAATAGCAAGTATGCTGTAATACAACATGCCATGGCTACACCAAGGCCGAGTATGTTGATGATGACGTAGCTCTTGTTCTTGTTCAGATTTCTAAGTGCCACCTGAAAGTAGTTGAGGATCATAGCGTAATTTAAGGGGTTCGGTTACGTGTTACGAAAAACAATACCAACCCGTATTTCATCAAATCCACCGCGCTTTCGCATCGTTGCCTCTTGGCTAGTCCGGTTAATCGTACACTTTACGGTCGATATCGAACAATTTGCACACTGATAAAAACCAGTAAATCATAACTCGCCATGAGAATGATGATTTAATTTTTATTAATGACTAATCAGCTACCACCAAATCCTAAATAGCGCAAGCTTGTTCAAGCGTCCGCCTGGACAAACAACTTGGCCAGCGTCTCGCATACATTCAGCGCCTTTTTGTTGGATCGCCTTCGTTTAAATGTTCACCGTTACTTTTAAAAATGTTGCCGGAATGGAGGTGACATTTTCTGATCCGCTTTGGTTCTGACTCACGCACAACACCTCTAATTGCTGTTGTAAATCATGAGCTCTTCCACTAGCCTCCGCGGCGTCAAAGGCATTCATCGTAGGTCCATAGTAACGTTTGAATCGCTGAACAAAATCCGTCGGGGGAGCTGAAACCCTGAACGTAAATGTTTCTTTTTCGAAGATGATTTTTTCCCTCGTAATCCCACATTCGTTAAATCGTTCAATAACCTGGCTCTCTACGCCCCACAACATCGGGCTGATAAACCCCTCGGGTGGTGGCGGTGTGAACGTTGAGCTAATCTTAAGAATCTGTGCAACAAGTGTCGGATCACCAGGTATCCAATTGCCCATCACAATCCGTCCACCTTTACGAGTAACACGAACCATTTCCTTTGCAACGTCAAATGGCCGTGGTGCAAACATGGCACCAAAAATACTAATGGTTAAATCGAAAGACTGATCAGCTAATTCGTGAAGCGCCGATGCGTCGCCTTCTTGAAAAACACAATTCGAAAGCCCCTCAGCTTTTGCTCTGAGATTACCGGCTTTTACAAGATTGTTGGCAATGTCTACACCAAGCACAGTAGCACCTAATTTTGCAGCAGGTATCGCTGTAGTGCCATCGCCGCATCCCAGGTCAAGAACTTTTAGCCCCTTCGTAATGCCAAGTTTGGCAACGAGGGTTTCACCACTTTCACGCATGGTGTCCGCGATACGGGTGAAGTCACCCTTTTCCCATAATTGTTTGTTTGCGTTGACTGTCATTTTATTCGGAGGTTAAATTACTGTTCGGGTTCCGATTGACACAGGTGATGGTAACATGAACTTAAAGTTTAGGTTGTCATTCATGATCAACACTGACGTTGATCAATGTTTCTATTGACGCTAACATCACCTTTGCTATCTTTATAACAGCAAAGCTCGTTACTTATAACGGAAGCAGTTTTACTTAACGGCTCAGATATGTGCCTGTAAAGGTCAACTTTGGTGGACCACACTGGTTTCTTGCGCCTGGCTCACGTTGGGTAACTTCATTGATTGAAGCTTTATGGTGAACTTTTATGATAAGGTACTTCAGAATCCCCAGTACTATCGTCAGTTTAACTGCAGCGAGTCACTGATAACTGTATTCAATTGTCCGCTGGAGGCACGATTAATGAAATCCAGATTTGCAGATCTTTGGACACACTACAACTATTTATTTTATGTAATAGACGGCCGCAAGATCTGGCATACAGCAAACAAGAGTTATGATATCGGGAAGGAAACCTGTGTCTTCGTCCGGAAAGGCGCGTGGATCTTCGAAAACTTTATCAACGATGGATTCTGTGTGGTCTTGTTTTTTATTCCTGATGAGTTTATTTGTAATACGTTGAAGACAAAGTCAAAGCCACTCCCTAAGGATAAGAAAACATTCGAGCCCATAATGATTCTTGAACGAAGTGAAACACTTTCGGCCTTCTTTCATTCTATTTCAACTTACTTTAGTGAAACGCAAGAACCGGATAAATCTTTACTCGAACTTAAATTCAAGGAACTCATTTTGACCATCGCCGACAATCCGCACAACGCTGAATTGGTGTCATACTTTTGTTCTTTGTTGCACGAACCGCAGCATGTTCAGCTTCAACGCGTGATGAGTGAAAACTATTGCTTTAACCTGAATCTGGAACAGTATGCCCAGTTGTGCAACAGAAGCCTGTCTGCGTTTAAAAGGGATTTTCAGAAGACATACGGACAAGCACCAGGACAGTGGTTGCTGGAACAGCGCTTACAGCATGCCTCTCGATTGTTGCGCGAAGGTCATAAAACGATTAGTGAGGTAACATTTGAGAGTGGATTTGAAAGTATGTCTCATTTTAGCCGCACATTCAAACAAAGGTTCGGCATTACACCGTCTGCATCTAAGCAAGAAAAGTTGGCTTAGGCCCCTACTAGCGCAAGCTTGTTCAAGCGTCCGCTTGGACACAAACTATGTCAGCGTCCGCTGACGTAACGAAAATTAAAACAGCTAACTATTAGATCCATGCATTAAAATACACTTGCAAGCGGACGCTTGTTACAGTTTACGTACAAGCGAGACACTTGCACGATCAAACCGATAACTGTATATATAACCTATCCAGACGATCTTCAATTGAACGCGACTGAATTCTCAACAAGAAACATTTGTAGTGAATCAATAAGAACATTGGCGATCTTCGTTGCGTGTGATTTTATTCTTCTTGCTTGCTTGTCATGGAACTCGTGTCCTTTTTTATCAAATAAATATTCCTCCAACGTGTCTTTGGTTTCATCTGTTAAGATATTCATATCAGACATCGAGAAGCATATTTTATTATTTTCAACTTCAATAGTAAATACATACTTCAGACTCGCAACAACACGCGGAAATGTGTAAAGCACTATCCCTGGTTCAGCTCCTACACCCTGAATTACTTCATCTTCAACTCTTTTTTTAACAACATCGCCGGCACTATTGAAGGTCGATATTGTCCATGCATTAATAAGGCTATATAGATTTTCGGCAGATCTGCTTTTTACATCTATGACCTTGACAAATAACGCAGACCCATTGAGGTAAATCATCTGCACGTGTGTGTTTATGCTCTTAGCGTTTGATACTTCTACACGTTGTGCATTGACCTCAAAAAATCCAAACACAATTGCTATAAAATATAATATCAGGCTTTTCATCTTTAATTAAGATTCAGCATGCTTTACTTTTTGCACGTCGCTTGTTTGCCTCTAAGACGTGCCTGCCACGCCAAAAAGTTCTACTCATTCCAAAAAACTCATTGAATTATTCCCCCAACATCTTTCCACAAAACAGTCCGTCGACCGTGGACTGTCGACCGTCGACTTCATCAAATCCCTATTTGTTTTACAAAATATATAATAATCTTCTATATTTGTTTTACAAATGATATAGAAATGAACAAAGAGTACTTGGGTGAGTTCGAAGAACTGGTGTTAACCATGGTTGGCATTCTCCAGGAAGAAGCGTATGGCAACGCCATTGTAAACGAGATAAAAGAAAGGTTAGGAAGAGAATCAAACCTCAGTGCGGTACACGTTACACTTTACCGATTGGAAGATAAGGGCTTTGTAAAATCAGGAATGGGTGGAGCAACCAATGCACGCGGTGGCAGACGTAAGCGCATCTTCACCATCACCAATGCTGGTATGGCTATGCTTCGTGTTATGAAAGAGTCGCGTATAGAGTTGTGGAAATTGATACCACAGCTAAAGATAGTTGGTTTTTAAAACGTGAGAAGTGCTTCTGAATGAGTAAAGATGATTCACAACCACCGCGCCTGGCTATTGCTTTTCTGCAATGGTTTTGTCCTCCATCATTGTATGAAGGCATTTCAGGCGACCTCGCAGAAGAGTTTGAAGAAGATCTCAGCAAGGACGGAATAAGCGTAGCAAAACGCAGGTATATACGCAATGTGTTTCGCTTCTTTCGGCCAGGAATAGTGTTACGAAATAATTTTGTTATAGAATTAATAGCCAGCGATATGATCGTTAATTATCTCAAAACAGCTTTTAGAAATTTTCTAAAGCACAAATCATTTACCGCACTCAATATCACCGGTCTCGCACTGGGTATGGCAGCAAGCTTGCTCATCTTACAATATGTAAAATATGAACGTAGTTTCGATTCGTTCCATAGCAAGGCAGAAGACATTTATCGCATTCAGTACAATGGCTACAACAATGGCAAGCTCAGTTTTGAGTGTGCTGCCGCAGTGCCTGCCGTTGGACCTGCATTGAAAAATAACTTTCCCGAGGTGAAGCGCTTTACACGCTTGTATCCCGTAAGTGGTGTAATAAGCTATGAAAGCCCGGATCGTGGATTGATCTCTTTCAAAGAAGACAAGATGCAAATCACCGACTCATCGGTGTTTGAAGTATTTGATTTTCCATTGGTAAAAGGTAATAAGCTTACTGTACTGGAGGGGCCAAACAAAGCAGTGATCTCTGAGAAGGCCGCAAAGAAATATTTTGGTGATACCGATCCGATTGGTAAAACCATAGCATGGGATGGCAGGAGAAAATTTGAAGTGACTGGTATCTTTAAAGACATTCCGGCCAACTCGCACATCAAGTTTGATTTTATGTTGTCCTATCAAACATTAAACAGGGAAACTAACAATGAATCGGAAACCGCATGGGGATGGTACGATTTCAATACCTATGTGTTGCTGGAGCCTGGTACGAATGTCAGTGTGCTGCAAGCTAAGTGGGATAACTACCTCGAGAAAACCAGAGGTGAATCATGGAAGAAGTATAATTCACGCCAGGAGTTTATACTTCGTCCGTTGTTAGATATTCATTTGAAAGCAAAACTGCTGCAGGAATCTCAACCGGAAGAATTAGGTGATTATGATTCAGTTTATGCGTTAACATTTATTGCGTTGTTTATCCTGATCATTGCGTGGGTGAACTACATTAATCTTGCTACCGCACGTTCTTTTGATCGAGCCAACGAGGTAGGTGTGCGTAAAGCCATGGGTGCGCAGAAGAACCAACTGATGTACCAGTTTCTTTCTGAATCATTTCTGATGAACATGCTCGCGGCAATTATCGCACTGGTAATTGTCAGACTCGCATGGCCTGCCTTCTCAACGCTTACTGGTAGAAATATTCCGACTGACTTCGTGATGCAAGCCGAGTTCTGGATAATGGTAGCTGGCCTGTTTGCAGCAGGCACTGTGCTGGCCGGTTTCTACCCTGCCATTATTCTCTCTTCTTTCAAACCAATAGCCGTGTTGAAAGGAAAAATAATGCAGACAAAGCAGGGTAATGTGTTACGCAAATCGTTGGTAGTGTTTCAGTTTGTAGCATCGGTGGTGCTCATCAGCGGATCGATCATAGTCTATATGCAGCTCAACTTCATGCGCAATCAGGATCTGGGTATTGATATAAATCAAAAATTGATCATCAAAGGCCCGGGCGCTACAGACTCTACCTATGCAAGTAAACAGGAAAGTTTCAGGAATGAAGTGTTGCGAATATCTGGTGTGAAGAGCATGACGTCATCAAGCAACATACCGGGTGATGAAATTTTCTGGGCCAATGGCATCAGGCGCCTGGTAGGTGGGCCGGAGTCAACCATCTCTGGTTACGCGCTGGCTATCGATTATGATTACATTCCGGCTTTTGGTTTAAAGCTTGCTGCCGGCCGTGGGTATGATCGTAACTATACCAATGAAAACAAAAATATTATTCTCAATGAAGCGATGACGGAAGCCTTAGACTTTGCTGACCCGAAAGCTGCGTTAGGTGAAAAAGTAATTCATGGTCGTGATACTTTTGAGATCGTGGGGGTATTGGAAAACTATCATCAGATGTCCCTAAAGGAAACCGTTGGGCCATTGGTATTTCGTTTCAGTCCTGACAATTCATCTTTTTATGTATTTAAAATAGAAGGAAACCACAAAGAGATCTTGGCCGCGATGGAAGGACCATGGAAAACATTCTTCCCTGGCAACCCGTTGGATTACTTCTTCCTTGATCAGTTCTTCAATCGGCAGTATGAAAAAGATCGCCAGTTTGGCAACGTATTTAGTCTGTTCACGGGGCTGGCCATCTTTGTAGCCTGCCTTGGTTTATTTGGCCTCGCTTCATTTCTTACTCTTCAACGCACAAAAGAAATTGGCGTACGCAAAGTATTAGGTTCTACCGTAACGCAAATTGTAATGCTGCTCTCGAAAGGATTTATTCAGTTAGTGGTGATTGCTAACCTTATCGCCTGGCCGCTTGCATGGTGGCTCATGGATCGCTGGCTCCAAACATTTCCGTATCACATCACCATTAATCCGTTGCTGTTTGTCGCAGCCGGGGCCGGCGTTATACTCATTGCTTTCTTATCCATAAGCATGCAAACACTAAAGGCCGCACGTAGTAACCCAGCACAGACATTGAAGTATGAGTAGAAGTTTCAACTGGCACAAGCTTGTTTAAGTCCGATGTGTGATAAATTAACAACGGTAGTCTTTGGTATGTTGAGAGATAGCTAAGCGTGGAATTAAACTCATTTAGCGATCACTACAGCATTTGTTAATGTAAACAACTATGCATCATTATCGGCGATCAGATTCAAAATTACAACGCTCTTGAAGAGTTTACTCCAACCCAAGGATTTTACCTGTTCGTTGGCGAGTAGCGTTTAACAACGCTTCTTCTTTAGCAAGCATTACACCAAATGATGGAGACATCTCCTTTAGCTTCACTTGCCACGCTTCTGACTTGCTTTCTTTTTTGAAACACTTCGGCAAAATGCTGAACATAATAGATGCCGCCGTAGATGCGCCTGGTGAAGCACCAAGCAGCGCAGCCACGCTTCCATCGGCTGCCACTACGGCTTCCGTTCCAAACTCAAGCTTACCTTTTACACCGTGATCTTTCTTTATTACCTGTACGCGTTGTCCCGCTTGCCTCAATTCCCAATCGCCTAATTTTGCAGCGGGCACATATTCTTTTAAGGCTTCCACACGATCTTCATGCGAAAGTCTTACCTGTTCAATGAGGTATTTAGTAAGCGGAACATTTCTCAACCCTGCAGACACCATGGGCAATACGTTGTCTATACGAAATGATTTGGCCAGATCAAGGCGCGAACCGGTTTTTAGGAATCTCATCGAGAAGCCTGCAAACGGACCGAAGAGTAATTCTTTCTTTCCATCAATCAAACGAGTATCGATGTGCGGCACCGACATAGGAGGCGCACCTACTGAAGCTTTGCCATATACTTTAGCGTTGTGTTGTTCGATCAACGATTCGTTATTGCATTTCAACCACAAGCCACTCACTGGAAATCCACCGTAACCTTTTCGCTCTTTAATCTCGGCATCTTTCAACAACGGAAGTGTTGCCCCACCTGCTCCGATAAAAACAAATTTGGTGATGCAATCCTCTTCTTCACCCGTAATATTATTTTTAGTTTCAACTATCCAGCCTCCCTTTTTGTAAGGATCGATATCCAACACTTCTACACTATAGTGAACTCTTACGCCGGGCATGGATGACAGTTTGTCCATCATCTGGCGAGTGAGCGATCCAAAATTTACATCCGTACCAATGCTCATACTGGTGGCTGCTATCGGCGACTTCGAATCACGTTTGTTCATGACTAGCGGAACCCATTCTTTCACCTGGTCGCGATCTTCTGTATAAGCCATCCCTTTGAACATGGCGTTTTGTGTTAGAAGCTGGTGGCGTTTCTTCAGATATTCAATATTATCTTTCCCCCATACAAAGCTCATGTGCGAGATGCGGGTAATAAAAGAAGAAGGATCTTTAATATATCCTTTCTCAACCAGGTACGACCAGAATTCGCGCGATACTTCAAAGTCCTGACAGATCTTCAACGCTTTAGAGATGTCAATAGAGCCATCTTCTTTTTGAGGCGTGTAGTTCAACTCACAGAATGCCGAGTGGCCTGTGCCCGCATTGTTCCATGCGTCAGAACTTTCAAGTCCCGGTTGATCAAGCTTCTCGAATATCTGAATGGTGATCTCTGGATTGAGCTCCTTTAAGATGATTCCCAACGTAGCACTCATTATTCCTGCTCCGATGAGAACCACATCTGTTTTCGGAACGAGCGATTTAATTTCTTTAGGCATAGGTAGAATAAGGAATAGAACCAAGTTACAAAAATAAGCGAGGTCTGGATCACTGAAATCTAACGATCAGTTTTCTTTACAGGGTATTTCAATAAACACCGAAGTACCCTTAGAAGGAGCTGTCTGGTAATCCAGTTTGCCTTTTAATATTTTTATACGGCTTTCAATACTCTTCAGACCCATTCCATTTTTTTGCACGGCACTGTTCATTTCAAATCCGTTTCCATCGTCTTCAACGGTGATATAAAATTTCTTTTCATGGTAGTGTATTTGCACAAGAGCATGAGTTGCACCTGCATGTTTTACAATGTTTTGCAAGAGCTCTTGTACAATCCTGAAAATATGAAATGATTGTTCTTCACTTAACTTCATCTTCTCTGTATGCAGGGCTTCAAAAGAAATATTCAATTGCCCTGACTGACTCATACTGTTGCAGTAATTACGAAGCGAATTGGCAAGACCATATTTTAATAAACTATCAGAACCGATACTATGTGATATGTTACGCACCTCATTTATCGATTCGTTTAATTTATCAATATTGGAATGAAACTTTATCTGCTGGCTTTCATCCAACTCCAATTGATTTTTCATTGCCGAAAAAGAATGTTTAATACCGCTGAGCATGCTGCCCAGTCCGTCGTGCAGTTCACGAGCCATCCTCGTTCTTTCCTGCTCAATGGCTAATTCCTTTTCCATAATGACACGTTGTTTTTGCAACTGCTTTGCCAGGTAAGCTTTTATAAAAAAGTACAGCGATAAGATAATTGTTACTATAAACAGCAACGTAAACCACCATGTTTTCCAGTAAGGTGGATTTACAATAACGGGTAATCTGTAAACGTCAAGGCTCTCTACATTTTCAGAATTAGTGGCTTTTGCAAGCAAGGTATAATCTCCAGGGGGCAGATTAGCATACCTGATCAGTGATTTATTGGTGGCTGGAATCCAGTTTTTGTCATAGCCTTCGAGTGTATAAAACAATTTATTGGCGCCGGGTTTAGCAAAATCTAATACAGTAAATTGAAAACTCAACGTGTTCTGATCCGGATTTAACGATACCGTTTTTAATTCGCTGGCGTTACGTCCGGGTATTGGCAATGCATCATTTATTTGCAGGGCAGATAATTGCAGCTGAGGTGGATAAGGATATTTATGAATGGCTGATGGGAAAAAAGAATTCAATCCACTTACGCCACCAAACAACAACTCACCATCAGCAGCCTTACAAAATGAGTATGTATTGAATTCATTACTTTGTAAACCATCGCCTGAATCAAAACTCTTAATACTGTTATTGGATAACTGAAGCCGGTTGATCCCATCGTTTGTACTTAACCAAAGCGCATCACTATCTGGTAACACTCCATAAATGTATTGATTGCTTAATCCATCATTGGTAGTATAAATCTTGTCGATAGTAAAAGACGACTTATTAAATTTCATCAGGCCAATTGTGCTGCCTATCCATATGTTGCCGTCATTCGTTTCAGTAAAACATTTTATAGTGGCCTGGTAAGAAAAATCTTTTTTTATTTTGAAGGAGTCTCCCTCAAGTGTTCCCGTGATAAAACCTTTAAAAGCCCGCGATATGTAAATACTCCCTGTACTGTCACAAAAGCTGGTAAGGTAAACGTCGTTTCCAGGAACTCCTTTCACTGGAAGGATAGAAAAAGTTTTCTCTTGTTGTTTGACAAGAAAAAGTCCGGCATTTGAAGATGCCAGCATTTGATCATCTGCCAGCTGCGTTATAAAATTAAATTGATTTGCCGCCGGAAGATGATTGAGATTGGCAACGGGAACTTTTATATTTTTCTTCGTGGCAGGATTAATAATAAACAAACCCGATAAAGTCGCTACCCACACATTCCCTTTTTTGTCTTTGTATAAATGTTCTATAGCCGGGGGAAGACCAGCCCTTATTTTACCGATTGGTTTTTTTTCATGATCAAGGATCAGTATTCCGTCAGACTGAGTTCCGCACCAGAACTGGTGATCATCTGTTTCAATAATGCTGCGTATAAAATTATCGATCCCATATTCGGCAGCATCTTCGTTGGTGAGATAATGATCAAAACGAAATTTTTCCAGACTCACATAATCTATTCCCTTACCCCACACAGACAGCCAAAGATGATTTTCCTTATCGGTAAAGAGATACTGTAACTGATTGCCGGAAATTGAATAAGGGTTACGGGCGGATGATATATAATGATTTGTTATTATTTTCTTCTGTGTATCTGCAACAAAAAGACCTTGGCTCATGGTGCCAAACCACAGCATTCCTTTTTTATCAACTAATAAAGTTCTTACATCGCTTACTTCTTTTTTTTCAAAACGATCAAGCTTGTATTGAATGCTTCCCTGATCATAAAATAAAACGCCTGCATTGCTGCCAATCCATAATCCTGTTGACGTAGGAAGTAATGTATTGAAATGCAAATCTGACGATGGCAACGAATTAAACAACGGAGTCCACTGTATGCTATTTTGATTAATGATCCCCTTGTATACTTCCGGTGTGTTATTGACAATGGTATATAATTGTTCAAGGTGTTTGAATGGTTCTGCAGGAATGGTTTTTATGAAAAGATTTCCCGGAATTGTAAAGTGATAAAACAACTTGTATTGTTTATTCTCCGGATCAAAACGAAGAATATCCGATCCCGCCTGGAGCCAAACCCTGTTGCTATCATCAATATAGAATGGCGAGCATATTTGTTGGTCGGATTTTTTTTTAGGAAGGCGGTAGTTAAGAAAACGATCATGTATACGATCATAAAAATTCAGGCCTCTATTGCTGCCGATCCATAAATTTCCTTTTTTATCTTCTAGTATGTTGAGAAAAAGAGTGCCGTGTATCGCCAGACTATCCTTGAGGTTTTCCCTGTAAACGGTGCAGGCGAGACCATCAAAACGGTTCAGCCCATCAAATGAACTTATCCATACATATCCTCTTGAGTCTTTGTAGATGCAATTATTTACGCCTTGCGAAAGACCATTATTTACATTGAGATGGTTAAAACGAAGTTGAGAAGGCTGGCCATAGCAATACAGTTCTATTGACAAAAAAATAATCAGCGCAAGGGGTTGTCTGAATGACATTACCAAATATAAGTTTTTGATTGTTTTCAATACTGGCTTATTCAACACTACCCTATATTTTTCTCTCCTGCCTCAGAAGAGACCGATTCTTATTTCTGATATTCAATTTTGGTGATACGCCAAACAAATTGCCCGGTAGCCGTTTTTACAATGGCTTCATCACCCACTTCTTTTTTTATCAGAGCGTGTGCCATGGGCGAGTCCATTGAGATGTAATCTGTTGACCCAATAAGTTCTTCACCACCTACGATGCGGAACCGTTTTTTCAAGCCCTTATCATTTTCAATTTCCACCCAAGCCCCAAACATCACCTTGCCTTCCTGGAAGGGTGAATAGTTCACAACTTTCAAGTCATCAATGCATTTGCGTAAGAACCGTATGCGCTTGTCAATTTCCCTCAGTCGCTTTTTATTGTAATGATAGTCTGCATTCTCAGAACGATCGCCAAGGCTTGCGGCCCAGCTAACCTTTTGCGTGGTGTCTGGGCGCTCCACCCGCCAGAGGTGATCCAACTCAGCTTTTAACTTCTTCAAACCTTCTGGAGTAATCAGCAATGTTTTCATAGTACGTAATCGAGCCTCACGTTGTATATAAGCCAGAGCGTTGTTCATCCGTGCGCCATTGCAAACTTTAAACAGAGGTCATATCTACAACTGGAAGTTACTTCCCTTAACGCTTGAAGTAAACTTTAAATATTGATCCTTTATTTACTTCACTTTCAATTTCTATTCTTCCACCCAGTGCTGTTATCTGCGTCTTCACGAGATAAAGTCCTAATCCCTTTCCTTCCAGGTGAATGTGAAACCGGCTGTATAAGGTAAACAGTTTATCGCGGAATGCTGTGAGGTCAATACCCAAACCATTGTCAGCAACGCTCAGGCAAATTTCGTTTTCTATTATTTCAGTTTTAACATGAATGATCGGGGTGCGTTGCTCATCTCTGTATTTAATAGCATTGCTTATTAAATTATACAGAATACTTTCCAGGTATGGCTTTACTGTGCGAATGCTTTCTACCTGTGCAAAATCAGTGGTGATCACAGCATGAGCATTGGCAATCTCCCGTTCAAGCATTACGTTGATCTTCGAGACTTCAACGGCCAGGTCTACCAGCGTGAGATGAGATTCACTGTTTTTTCTGAAGTCGAGAATGGTGTTCATATCTTTCACTACGCCGTCCAGCTCTCGTGCTGTATTAACAAGTTTAGGATAAATCTCATCTTTCTTTTCAGGTGCGTTTTCAAGCATGTCAAGGAGTTGGCCCAAGCCTAGTATCCGCGCTACGGGCGCGCGAAGATTGTGAGCAGCAATGAAAGCAAATTGCTCCAACTGTTGATTATACTCTACAAGTTCATTGGTGCGCTTAGCAACTTCCAATTCCAGATTTTCATTTTGCTTTTCAACAAGGTCGCGCTGTGCTGATACTTCTTCCTGGCTTTGCAAGAGCTCTTCGTTTTGAGCCGCCAACTCGTCACTCTGTAGCACTAATCTTTTATTTTTCTCAATGATTTCTTCTTCACGCTGCCGCAAGGCCAGATTTGCTTGCTGAAGCTCGTTTGTTTTTTGGTTAACGGCATCCTCTAATTCCCGATTGGCTATTAGAATCCTTCGTGTACGCATGAAAAAAGTCAGGGCCGCTACGCCAATCAACGTCAGTATAATTAAAGTCCGCGCCCACCACGTCTTCCACCACGGAGGTAAAACGTGAATAATAAGCGAAGTGTCTTCTTCATTCCACAGACCATCATTGTTACTGGCTTTTACATGGAAAACATATGTGGCAGGATCAAGGTTGGTGAAGGTAGCAAAACGCTGTGTGCCCACATTCACCCAGTCGGGGTCAAAACCCTCCAGCCTATAGGCGTATTGATTTTTATAACTGGATGTGAAATTGATGCCAGCATAATGAAGCGTAAAAAAATTATGATCGTAATTCAGGTAGATCTCTTTTGTTTCAGCGATATCGTTTTTCAGAATACCATCCGCTGCATTGGCTTCGATCGACTGATTAAATATTTTTAAGTCGGTGATATAAACAGAAGGTTTGTTGGGGTTCGAAACAATGCTATCCGGAAAAAAAGTGTTCACTCCTTTTCCTCCAACAAACATTTGCCCATTCTTATCTTTCAAGAAAGCTTTTCTCCTCAACTCATTCGAAAGCAGGCCATCACTTTCATCAAAGGTTTTGAATTTTTTAGAAGTCGTATTGAATACAGCCAGTCCTTTACTTGTTCCAAGCCACAAGTTTCCTTTGTTGTCTTCTAAAATTCCCTGAACAAAATCAACAGGCAATCCATCTTTGGTGGTGTAGGTAATGAACTTCTTTTGGTTTACCATCTGATGAAGTCCACCACTGGAGCCAATCCAAAGCTTTCCGTTATGATCTTCAAAAATACAATTGATCTGCTCGCTTGTTTTTGTAGTGTCGTCCCAGACATTGATCGGTTTAATTTGCTTTGTTTCCAGCGAATAAATGCTCAGGCCGCTTCTCGCACCCACCCAAACGTTGTGCTCCTTATCTTCCCATAATGCAAAGTGAAATTGATCGCCCTCGTGCGGATAGGTAAATGGATTTTCAAAAATATTGGCTTGTTCGTCTTTCAAAATATTTAAACCACCAAACGTTGACACCAGGAGTTCACCTGTTTGGGAAGATTCTGAAATATTAAAAACATTTGGATCCGTCAGACTTTCTTTTCGATTGGGCTCATGATTGTATCGAACGAAGGTTTTCGAACTCTCAACAAAACGGTTGATCCCACCACTCCACACACCAATCCAGATACGATGTTTTCGATCTTCAAAAACACAGTTGATGGCATTGCTGCTGATGCTGCTTTTGTTTTTGGAATCAAACCGAAAGCGGTGTGAACCTGCGTTATCCTTCAACACTAATCCATCTTCTGTTCCGATCCACATTCGGTTTTTTGAATCCATGAAAATGACGTTAACAAGATCACTTTCGAGTGCATGATCATAGATTGGAATTTTGTCTTCTAACATATCCAACACACAAAGACCTTTGGCGAATGATCCCGCCCAGATTCTTCCTTGCTTGTCTTTGAATACAGTCCAAATGGAATTATTGATAATGGAGTTGGGATTTGCCTTATCGTATAAAAAATTAGTAAGCTCCTCTGTGTGTACGTCCATCCTGCTAAGCCCTCCATTCTCCGTGGCAATCCAAAGGTAACGACCATCTGAAATCATACACCGGATGGTATTGTTGGGCAGTGAAGCTCCACCATGTGTTGACTCCGTTGTGAAATGAGTGTATTGATTATCCTGGAGATTGACTTTGCATAGCCCGCCATCATGAGTAGCAATCCACAGATTGTCCTTCTTATCCTTAACAATTTTACGAATGTCATTCCCGGGAAGACTATTGGTATTATTAGGATCATGCAGGAAGTGCTGTTCGATAACCTTTGTTTTTCTATTCCATTTAAGAAGGCCGTTTGATTGTGAGCCCAACCAAAATTCATTCTCCGAAATTTGGAGCATACTATAGATGCCTTCGGCCGCCCGAAAGAGTAAGAATTTTTCCCACTTACGGGTATGATGATCGTGAACGGCTACAAATGCTTGTTCATTGAATGCCCCGCCAATCCACAAATTATGTTGCTTGTCTTCCGTGATGAGAAACACCTGGCAGTACCGCTGAGAGAATTCAGGAATGCGACAAAAGGCGTCTGTCTTTCGATTGTAATACTGTAAGCCAGAGTTCAACGTAGATACCCACAACGTGCCGTTACTATCTTCAAAAATGGTTTCAACCCTATTCTTAAATAGCGATGCCGTATCATTTTCAACATTGCGATAAGTTTTGAAATCATATCCATCAAATCGATTCAGCCCATCTAGTGTGCCCACCCAAAGAAACCCCTTTGAATCTTGTGTGATGGTTGTGATGTTAAGATTAGAAAGTTGAATGTTCTCTACGAGGCGCCTGAATTTAGCATCTTTGGTGATCTGCTGAGAAAACGCTGGCCAGCCCGGCAAGACAATGATGAAAAGCAAAGACGCAAACCATGCGCTCAGCTTCAAGGTTGGCTGTTTTATTTTATGTCCGTCTGGCATTACCATCGACTCCTGCTACGTTTGATCATCGGGCTAAAGCAAATATAACCATCGGATCGAATCTTTCCCTCGC
>DATJHZ010000281.1:0-15372 GCA_035493595.1 Cyclobacteriaceae bacterium
ATTGCAGTTCATGATAAATCGGGCAGCTTTATCGGCAGAGTCAGAGTAGATAACTCCGCCCATTTGCATTTCGCCTTTTTTTGTTTTTACTACTTTGCGTTGATTGGCAATGATCCCGATGGCCCATCCATCAATGCGAGCTGTACCACAGATTAACGTCTTGCCATAGAGTGCCTTGTATTCATCGAATTCAGAATTGTCAACAATACGCTTTATTATTTCCAGTGTATCGTAAGGTTTGGAGCGATCGTTTGGAAACATGCCATAAATTTCTTCTGGCTTTTCTTTTGGCGGATGAGATTCACTTCGATCAAAGCCTGCTTTTTCTGCAGCTCCAATCTTATCGAATAACGAACGGATATAGTCAAGGCATGCACGATCATTCGGAAATTTATTATCGGTTACACCCGAGATTTCGCAATGCGTTGTAGCGCCACCTAATGTTTCAGCATCAACATCTTCACCAACAGCAGCTTTTACTAAATAAGGACCAGCCAGAAAAATAGAACCGGTCTTATCAACAATCATAGCTTCGTCTGACATGATGGGTAGATAGGCTCCACCGGCTACACAGCTGCCCATGATGGCAGCAATTTGTACGATGCCCATGGATGACATCTTCGCATTATTTCGGAATTGCCTTCCAAAATGTTCTTTGTCTGGAAAGATTTCATCTTGCATAGGCAAGAAAACACCGGCGCTGTCAACCAGGTAAACAACTGGTAATTTATTTTCCATGGCCACCTCTTGCGCACGAAGATTTTTCTTGGCTGTGATGGGGAACCATGCACCTGCTTTTACAGTAGCATCATTGGCAACAATAACACACTGTCTTCCTTTTATGTACCCAATGCCAGTAACAACACCACCTGATGGACATCCACCAACGTCGGCATACATTCCTTCTCCGGCAAAGAGACCGATTTCCAGAAAATCAGAATCTTTATCTAATAAGTATTCAATACGCTCACGTACAGCGAGCTTTCCTTTCTGATGCTGTTCTTCAATTTTCTTTTCACCTCCGCCGAGTCTGAATTTTTTCTCTTTAGAACGAAGCTGAAAAATAAGTTGCTTGAACTGATCTTCATTCTTATTGAACTCCAAATCTTGATTTGCCATGGATAGTTAATCGCTAATGGTGATTAAGACCTAAAAGCTAGAAAGTTAGGTCACTCAAGGGGTTTTTCAAAGAGGTAGCAGATACATTACAGAAACAAAATTTCATGGTTAGATGAAGGGAAATTTAAGGGTTCGAAACTGATCAAAGGCTACACATACAATACTCCTTCCATAACAATAACAGAAGAGCCGCTCACCCAAATTCCGTCGCTTGAAACATTAACATGGATGTACGAGGGATGTTTCACAGCTGTTCCCTGCAGAATCTTGAAATCTATATCTTTTTTAATGTATCCAAGTTTTTCGAGATAGCCTGCCAATGGACCTGCCGCTGTGCCTGTTGCAGGATCTTCATCAATCCCGATACCAGGATTAAAGAATCTTGTTTCAGCAAGAAACTCATCAGTTGGCTGGTTTGCAGTAAAGAGATAACAACCTTCAAAACTATATTTTTCAGAAGCCTCTTTTAAAAGAGATTTATTTGGAATCGCTTTTTGTAAAACATTCCAATCTTTTACCGGAACCATCAAATGGGCTACTTCTGTTTCAACAACGTTAATTTCCCAGTCATTCAAATTTAAATCATCAACGCCTAATCCAATCGCTTTAGAAATAAGATCGACTGGTACTTTTCTGATCACCTTAGCGGGCTGCTGTTTCATTGCCACATAGGGGAGACCGTCTTTTTCTGTAATCTTAACGGGAATCCTGGTATCTTTTATAATTACCGATGTAATGCCTTTCTGATTTTTAAATATGTCCCATCCTTTTATCATGGCCAGGCATACAGCGCCTAAGAGATTATGCCCTGCGCCAATTACTTCAAATTCAGCAGGAGTGAAAGAACGTACTTTTAATGCATTCTCTTTTGTTGAATAATTTACGAATGATGTTTCCGAATATCCAAATTCTCTTGAGATGTCATGGTATTGGCTGAGGGCAAGTTCATCGTCACAATAAACTACCGAAAGTTGATTGCCTTTATATTTCTGATTTGTAAATACATCAAGCACGTAATAGTTTAATTTTTTCATTTCAACAGATCTTTAGCTATGAAGATAAATCAAAATTAAGTACAAATCGTTTATCATTGTTATGAGTTAACCGTGGGTAACCGGTTACCTCGAATTAACTATCAATTATCATGGCTACGATAAACATTAACGGGAACATACAGGAGGCAAGTTGTGAACAGGAACTGGCTGCCATTATAGACAGTCTCGAAATATTGGGAGGCAAATGGAAATTAAGAATTATGCGCCACCTGAACAATCACTCTTCCGAAAAGAATACATTTAAAAAAATCCAGCGCGAAGTGACAGGAATTTCATCCAAGATGCTAACGAAAGAATTACGAGACCTGGAAATGAATCTGCTTATTACCCGAACGGTATTGGATACCAGACCTGTAAGCGTGAACTACTCAATTACCGAATATGGCCTGAGTGTTTTACCTGTAAATGAGGTATTGGTTCAATGGGGATTAAATCACAGGCAAAAGATTAGAGCATGATTAATTTCGTGAGCATTTACAAAGGCAAGGACTGTAGTGTGTCCTTACCTTTGTTGCATTTAAACACTATCTGAAATCTTGATTATCTGAATTAAAACATAGGATGGTCATTGGCCGATTTTTCCGGAACAGCCTGCATAACATCCCAATGCTCAACAATCTTGTTATTCTCCAATCTGAAGATGTCAATAATAGATGAAATTTTGCCTCCAATATTTGCTTTCGTATGAATATAAACAAGATCGCCATCTGCAGATAAATGATGAATGTCTATCTTCTCTTTTGGAGCACCCTTAAACCATTGAGCAACTGCTTGCTTTAATACGTCTCTGCCGTCTGGCAGCGCTGGATTATGTTGTATGTACGTATCACCAATGTATTTATCAATAGACTCTACATTTTTGTCTCCAAATAATTCCTGGTAAAAGTCTGCCACCAGTTTCTTATTAGTCTCTAACTGGTTTTTAGAAATAGTGAGTGTGTTTAATTCATTTTGTAATGAGTCGATGCTTGCCTGTGCGCGTGTTTCCGATTCGTTCTTTCCACAAGAGAATAAGAAAAGCAGTAAAGAAGCGGACACGATCAGGGAAAGGTGGTTTTTTGTTTTCATACGATTAATGTTTTTTGATAAGATCATAATATTTCTTTTGATAGCTAACTTCTTAATGATAATTAAAGTTCATAAAAATTAGTCTATTAAATCTATAGACTTTGTATTTAATATAAAATTGTTTCTATATTTACACCAGAATTTATACAGAAGGGGGGAGAGTCAGGCTCTGTGAATCCCTAGCAACTTTTGAAAGTTATCCTTTCAAATAAGTGCTAAATCCTGCCACCAAAAAATAAAGGGTATATAAATTAGTACAACGATGAAAAAAACAATTTCTGAAAAAACAGCATCCCCATCATTCATGAATTCACATTCGCTTTACATGCGAGCACGACATACGTGTTGTAGTTAATCTGATTTTTTATGATACACATATCCATCTGCATTAAATGCAATAAGGAATCATTGTGTCTATTCATCACGGTAACTCAATTTTTTATTTAAACAGAAAGCTATGTCCTCACAAGTTGCATCTATTGAATCACTTAAAAATAATCCATACGAATCCATGCTGGCACGTTTTGAACGCGCTGCAGATATTGTGAAACTCCCTGAAGAAAAGCGCGAAAAATTACGTAAGCCAGCCAAGCAGATACAGGTTCACTTCTCTATACTATTAGATAATGGTAAAGAACGAACTTTCGAAGGATATCGCATCATTCACTCTACTACATTAGGCCCATCCAAGGGAGGCATTCGTTACGATCAGGATGTAAACCTCAACGAAGTGAAAGCGTTGGCTGCATGGATGACCTGGAAGTCGGCTGTAGTAGGTCTTCCCTTTGGTGGTGCCAAGGGAGGTATCGTTGTTGATCCTAAAAAATATTCTAAGGCTGAACTTGAGCGATTGACCCGTGCCTACACGCAGGCACTTATTGATGTCTTCGGTCCTGATAAAGATGTTCCTGCACCAGACATGGGCACAGGTGCCGATGAAATGGGATGGCTTATGGAAGAATTTTCCATTCTTCATGGTAAACCTATTTATGCAGTAGTGACAGGAAAACATATTCACGCAGGAGGTTCACTAGGTCGCCTGGAAGCTACAGGTAAAGGAGTAAGTATTGCCACGCTGCTGGCGTTGAAGAGAAAAGGATTGAATCCACTTAACGCAACGGTAGCCGTTCAGGGATTTGGAAATGTGGGATTGCATGCGGCATTGTTTCTTCACCAGCAAGGATTAAAAGTTATTGCAGTAAGTGATGTAAGCGGAGCATTCTATAATCCGGTAGGTATTGATATAACCGATCTGATAGTTTATAGTCAACTAAATAACAACTCGCTCAGGGGGTATCCCAATGCAGCACCAATAGCCAGTGAAGATTTACTTACACTCAATGTAGATGTGCTTATTCCCGCCGCCAGAGAAGATGTCATCACGATGGAAAATGCACATAAGATCAGAGCTAAAATTATTGTAGAGGGAGCTAACAGACCAACCTCGGCAGATGCTGATGAACTGCTGGAGTACAAGAACATTTTAATTGTGCCTGATATTCTCGCGAATGCCGGTGGAGTAATTGTCTCTTATTTTGAATGGCTACAAAATTCAACCAATGAATTCTGGAACATAGAGCAGGTAAATGAAAAACTGGAAGAGATTTTAACGGAGTCTTTTCAGAAGGTATTCGATACAGCCGCTCTTAATCGTATCTCGCCACGCATTGCTGCCTATGTGATCGCAGTGAAACGAGTCTCTGAAAAGAAACATTCGGTATTATAAATTTTTAATAAAACTCTCAATCAAGAAATTATGAAAGTTAAAATCTGTGGAGTAATAATATCTTTTGTTTTAACAGGCCTTTTGTTGTCATCATGCAAGGAGCCGCGGCTTATATTGGAAGAAGGAAAGTGGAGAGGCGCTTTTCAAGCACAAGGATTTGAAATTCCTTTCAACTTTAGTGTGGAGGACGATACGATAGGTACGATCAAAGTCTTTCTTACCAATGCTGAAGAGAAAACAGTGCTGGATAGTGTTCGCTATGAACGTGACTCGGTAATCATTCCCATCGAACTCTATGATGCGATCCTGATTGGTAAATTAAAACCTGAAGGCTTATCAGGTTACTTCAGAAAGAACCAATCCAAAAAACAAGGAATTCCTTTTACTGCCGTAAACGGAAACAGTCCACGATTTGATATAAAGAATCCAACTGCTGTTACTGCATCGGTTAATGGAAAATGGTCCGTGAACCTTATCAATGAGAAAAATGAAAAGCGCTATACTGTTGGTTTACTGAAACAAGAAGGCACTACTATAACAGGTACTATATTAACTACCACTGGAGACTACCGTTATTTACAAGGAGTTGTTGATGGCGATAGTTTAAAACTTTCCGGATTCAGTGGTTCCAATCCATCGTTGCTTGTGGCTAAGCTTAAGGATAGCACTCATCTCTCCGGTGAATTTCTTTCACCAGGTGGTAAGTCTAAGTTTGAGGCTGTGCGAAGTGACACTGCAGCGTTACCTGATCCTTATTCACTTACCTATCTGAATAAAGGTTATGATAAACTTTCATTCTCATTTCCTGATCTGAAAGGTAAGACAGTATCATTGAATGATGACAAGTACAAAGATAAAGTAGTAGTAGTTACTATTCAGGGAAGCTGGTGTCCGAACTGTGTGGATGAAGCTGCGTTCCTCTCACCGTGGTATAAACAAAACAAAGAGCGCGGTGTAGAAATCATCGGGCTAAGTTTTGAACGTAAAGATGATCCTGACTTTGCCCGTAAGCGTATTGAAAAATTTATCAAACGGTTTGATATAACGTATGATATTCTTTTTGCCGGATTGGCTGACAAGAATGCAGCCAGCGAAAAACTTCCTGAGCTTAATGCTATACTATCCTTTCCTACTACGATTCTCATTGATCGTGCTGGCAAAGTGAGAAAAATACATACTGGTTTCACTGGCCCAGCTACGGGCGAGCACTACCAGGAGTTTATTCACGACTTCAACGCAGATGTTGAAATATTACTAAATGAATCCAAAGGAGTTTAAAAAGTGAACTGACTATGAAAACCGTGAATTTATCCTTGTACAATCAATCTTATATAAATACTGGTAGTGGACCAGTTGTGATCTTACTTCATGGTTTGTTTGGTAACCTGGGTATATGGAAGTCCGTGGTGCAGGAACTGAAAAATAATTTTCATGTGATTATACCACGGCTTCCGTTATTTGATTTGCCTGCAGAGCATACTAATGTAAAGTACCTCGCTAAAATACTTCACGAATTTATAGAGACAAATCAGCTCAGCAATGTAACGCTTGTGGGACACGCCATCGGAGGGCAGGTGGCACTTATGTATGCATATCTTCACCCTCAAAACGTTCACAAGCTTGTACTCACTTCAAGTGCAGGGCTGTTAGAGAAATCACCCATTCTGGATGCTGATGAAGACAATAGCAATTATAATTATGTGCGTGATAAGATTGGGGAAGCATTCTATAAACGTGAATTTATCTCGAAAGAATTGATTGAGGAGATATATACAACAGTAAAGAGCATTCCTAAGAGAGTAACGCTATGGAATATTGCACGTTCTTCCAGGCAAGCTAACGTTGCTTCTATTCTGTCTGATATCACTCATCCCGTTCTGCTCATCTGGGGCCTTCACGACAAGATCACACCACCCGAGGCAGCGTTGAACTTCCATGATCTTTTACCTAATTCAAAAATGAAATTCATTGATGAATGCGGTCATTTGGCCATGGTTGAAAAGGCTGCAGATTTTAACACACACTTACTTTCTTTTTTGAAAGAAGAGGTGCAGTTACAACGTGAGTACTCCTATAATACATTGTTATGATATAAATAAACAAATCTCCAGTTTCCATAATAGGAAAGGGGACGAGTTTTAAAAGAGAAATCTATTAACCTAAATAGAGAAAACGAAGCTCTTCTGATTTATTGGAAGGGCTTCTATTTTTTTAAGGCTGTGCGATAGTGTAAAATGTTACTGCAAAAATCAATTTTATGTATTGTCAAATTTCTATTTCAGTCTTAAATATTACTACAGCGTCTCCTTTGATTTGAATGAGGGATGGTTTTCCATTTTCAATTTCTACCCTGACATTTACCAATCCAAGTCTATTTATTTTCTCGCCTTGTCTGCCGTTGAATTCAAATACGTTATCCTTATAATTTACAATCTTATTTTGAATCAGATATCCTCCAAGTGGTCCGTTGGCATTACCGGTAACCGGGTCTTCATTTATGCCAATGGAAGGAGCAAACATTCTGCCGTAGGTCAACGTATCCTTGCTATCGGAATCAAATGTAAATACAAAGTATCCATTGCAATTTATTTGTTTGCTCAAATCAACCAGGTCATTATAGTTTGGAGTCAAATTATTAAGCTTCTCTTTGCTTTTAATACCAATCATCACTTTCGAATGCCCGGTTGAAGCTATTTGGATCGGGCATCTCTCGTCTCTATCGTTGTTATCAAGCCCTAATGCGCTTATCAATTTTTGAGTTGTGTTCTCATCAAATGACGGGCTGAGTTCAAATTTACCTTGAGTCATTATTATCTGATAATCTCCATCACGCTTAATGATTTCAAATGGAAGAATGCCAATCTTGGTTTTAATCTGTAGCGTACAAGAATCCAGATTATCCTCAAGAGCCCTGGCATACATAGCGGCAATTGTTGCATGTCCGCATATCGGAACTTCTGTTTTAGGAGTGAAGTATCGTATAACGCCATCGCAATCTTTGCTGTTGGCAGAGAAGAGAAAAGCTGTTTCAGAATTATTTAGTTCTCTCGCTATCAATTGCATCTGATCATCATTTAGTCCATCAGCATTCACAACTACGCCTGCTGGATTTCCACTAAATTTTTTCCTGGTAAAAGAATCAATCTGGTACGTTATTAATTTTTTCATAATCGTCTTAACAGGATTTAGTTGTTGAACTTATTTTACCATCCTTTAACAGCACCGCCCTTAAATTCTTTTAGAGCAGTTTCTTCCACTTCAGCAGATTGAAAGGCACTTACAAATTTCTTAACCTTCTCTTCATTCTTATTTTCCTCTCGCGATACAATAAGATTTACGTAAGGTGAATCCTTGTCCTCAACAAACAAAGCATCACGACTTGGAACCAGACCTGCTGCTGAAGAGAATGTGTTGTTGATAATAGCAATCGTAACATTCTGATCGTCCAATGCACGGGGAAGTTGTGGTGCCTCCAGTTCAAGTATTTTCAGGTTCTTCGGATTCTCAATGATGTCCGTTACTTTAGGTAACAGGCCTACGCCGTCCTTTAGTTTCAATAAACCATTTTTTTGCAGGAGCAAAAGTGAACGCCCTCCGTTAGTAGGATCATTTGGAATGATGATGGTGCTTTCGGGTTGTAGCTCTGCCAGGCTTTTTATTTTTTTAGAATACGCTGCAATCGGATAAATAAATGTTTTGCCAACGATGGCAAGTTTGTAGCCTCTCTGTTTAGACTGCTCATCCAGATAGGGTTTGTGTTGAAATGCGTTGACGTCAATATCGCCCTGACTTAACGCTTCGTTGGGTATAACGTAGTCGTTAAAAGATATGAGTTCAACTTCCAAACCAAATTTTTCTTTAGCTACTTTCTGTGCTGCTTGTGCAACCTTAAATTCAGGTCCAGAGGCAACACCTACTTTAATATAATTAGGATCTTCTTTTTTCTTACCGCCACAATTAATTAACGCTGCTGTTGCTGTTAATATTCCAATCAGAGTCCAGATTTTTATTCTTAGTTTCATATTGATTTTTATTATTTCGATTATAAAATTATTATCGGTGATCAAAACGTTTTGCTAAAGCATCACCCGAAAACTGAATCACGAATACCAACAACACGAGGAGAACAAGAACTGAATTCATGGTGGTTGCATCATAGCCAATGTAACCATACTGATAACCAACCTGTCCTAAACCACCAGCGCCTACTGCACCACCCATAGCAGAGTAGCCCACCAAAGTAATGAGTGTAATGGATGCAGCATTGATAAGCGAAGGAAGCGCTTCCGGTAGCAAGACCTTATAGACAATCTGAAACGGTGTAGCTCCCAACGCTCTTGCCGCTTCAATCAGACCCGGAGGCAAAGCGATGAGAATGTTTTCAACCAGACGTGCAATGAAAGGCGCTGCTCCAATACTCAGCGGAACTAACGCAGCACTTACACCAATAGAAGTTCCGACTAGCGCTCGTGTGAAGGGAATCATCCATACGATTAAAATAATAAATGGAATAGACCGGAAAATATTTACAATGACTGAGATAAAGCGATGCAGTGAGAGATGCTCAAGTATTTGGTCTTTGCGTGTTAGAAAAAGTAATATACCGATGGGTAGTCCCAGAGCAAAGCCAAAGAAACCGGATACGAATGTCATGACAATGGTTTCCCATGTGCCTTTTAAAAGTAAAGAGATAATGGACTCAGACATAACCTATAATTTCTGATTTAATATGTTTTGCAATAAAGTAATTGATGGCATCTTCAAAGTTTTCTGCGTTGCCTGAAAGCTCGATGAGCATCACTCCAAAATTCACATCTCCTGCGTGGTCCATCTGTGCACTTACAATTTTAAAATCAGTATGAAATAATCTCGATGCTTCGGATAGAATTGGTTCGTTGACTGACTTACCCGTGAGCTCGAGTTTCAGCAGTGGATGTAATCCTTCCTCATACGATGGTCTTAGTCGTTCCTGATAAGCGGATGGAATTTCAATGTGCAGGGATGAGGCAATGAATTCACGCGTAAGTTCATGTTTAGGGTTGGCGAAAATTTCACCTACAGTTCCCTGTTCAATTAATTTTCCATGACTGATTACGGCTACTTCATCACAAATTGATTTCACTACCTCCATCTGATGTGTGATCAACAATACAGTGATGTTTAATCGTCTGTTGATGTCTCTTATAAGGTTAAGAATAGATCTTGTTGTGCCAGGATCAAGTGCGCTGGTGGCCTCGTCGCACAAGAGTACTTTTGGATTATTGGCAAGTGTACGGGCAATTGCCACACGTTGTTTTTGCCCACCGGAAAGACTTGCCGGGTAATCGCTGGTTTTTTCTTCGAGTCCTACCAGTTTCAACAATTCTGTTACTCGTTCTTTAATAATCGCTTTGGGTGTACCCGATAGCTCTAAGGGGAAAGCCACATTTTCAAACACTGTTCTTGAAGACAATAAATTGAAGTGTTGAAAGATCATCCCGATCTTCCTTCTTTCTCTGGCGAGCTCTGAATTTGAAATTTTAAGGAGATACCGGCCATCAACAATAACATCTCCGGAAGTAGGCTTCTCCAGCAAGTTTACACATCGAATCAGTGTACTTTTCCCTGCTCCCGATGTTCCGATAACTCCAAATATTTTTCCGGGAGGAACTTTAAGTGATACATCATCTAAGGCAACAACTTCACGGTTCTTCTGGTAGAATTTCTTGGTAACACTTTTTAGTTCAATCATTTGTATAGAAAAATCAATGTCACAAATTTAATAAAATATTATGTCTATTGATTTAATAGACATTAAGATTCAATTTTTTACATTGCTCTTCAATACTTCATTTCAGGCAAGGAAGTTCCAATACCAAATTAAATTGGTCGACGGTTTATGATTTTGAAATTTGATTTGAATACTTTAGAAATAAGGTTCTGTTTCTTTGCAGAATCACAACCCTGATTACTCAGCGTTAATCATTAAATATTCCGAAAAATTTAGAGAGAACAGCTTATATAGCTACTCTTGATAAGTGATTATTCGCCATTATGCACCAGCAATCATTTTTTCTTCTTCTCTTGCTCTGCCTTCTGCTCCTGTAATTCTTTCTCTATCTTTTTATGACTCTGTCCTAACGGACCAAGAAAATGTTTAGGATTATGATTAATATGATTGGCTAAGCTATCAAACGAAACCAGCATCTTATTTAAGTTGACATAGAGCGTATCTTCCGTCAGGAGTTTGCTCATAGTATTATCGCCTTTATTAAGTTTTGATAACGTCTCGTTTAGTTTGCCTAATGTGACCTGCATATTTTTGAGCGTGCCATTTAGCTTTAGTGCCTTAAGGGAGTCTGACAAGGTATTGAAGTTGCTCAATGTTGGTTTCAGCTCTGTGATACGATTGTTCAGATTTTCTGCAACGCCTTTATATGTCGAACCCAACGTCTCGATGTTATTGCTCGCCGTTGTTAATGTTTTGTTTAGAAGTACGGGTGTTTTCTGAAGCCTGCTAAACATTGAATCAAGCTGTTTGCTGTTGCTGGACAGGCCATCAAGTAAGGTGTTAAGCTTTGCTAATGTAGTCTGTAAATTTGAAGCGACAGGTTGTGCATTTTCAGTTATCAGGTCCATTAAACCTTTCGCCATGTCGGAGCGAACGGTGTCCCTCGCTTGTAACCGATGTTTGGAGTTACCAACTACAAGTTGGATAAATCTTCCGCCCAGAAGTTCGCCATTCAATACAGCTTCGGTTGAATCATTCAGAATAATCTCTGAGTCGATATTCATTTCAACAACAACACGATTTTTACTTTGTTGTATATGTATTTTTCTTACCCTGCCTACGGCATAACCATTCAGATAAATCTGGTTAGATTCAGTAAGATTATTGACATTCTTGTAAACAGCATAGTAACGGGTTGTTGAGGAAAAGAAATCAATACCTTTTAAAAAATTGAATCCCAGGTAGAGGAGAACAATGGCTGTAACCATAAACAGGCCAACCTTTACTTCTTTTGAAATTTTCATGCAGTTTCTTTTAATCCAGAATCCGGACGTTAATTTATGGATTCTACTTCACTTTTATACTCTTTGAAGGCACGATAGATTCCAGAAGCTACCAGTTCCTGACCTTCTTCGCCCGCTAAAAATGCTTCTTCGGTTGAATTTGAAAGAAATCCGGTCTCTATTAATACACTGGGCATGGCGGTGCGCCAAAGTACCATGAAACCTGCCTGCTTTACCCCACGACTGGTTCGCCCTACTTTATTTTTAAATTGGTTTTCAATTTTCTGAGCAAACTTCAGGCTGCTCTCCTGGTAGGCACTTTGTGTAATGGAAAATAAGATATAAGACTCCGGACTGTTGGGGTCAAAGCCTTCATAGCGTTCTTCGTAGTTTTCGTCTAATAGAATTACAGAGTTCTCGCGTTTCGCCACTTCAAAATTACCTTCGTCTTTATGGAGACCCATCACATAGGTTTCCGTTCCGAAGGCTTTGTTATTAGGATTGGCGTTTGCGTGGATGCAGATAAAAAGGTCTGCTTTGTTTTTATTGGCAATATCAGCCCGCTCATCAAGGGCCAGGTAGTGGTCGTCCTTTCGGGTATAAATAACTTTTACACCAGGAATATTTTTTTCGATATAACTTCCAACTTTCAATGCAATTTTTAAGGCAATGTCTTTTTCCTTGGTTTTTTTGCCCATCGTACCCGTATCATGACCCCCATGACCGGCATCAATAACAACAACATCTAACTTAAAATCCTTACGAAGGAAGGTGCTTGAAGAATTTAGCAAGGTTATTGCTATCAAAATCGCAGTTAATCCTATATTCCTCACAATCGGTACAATGATGTTCAAACTATTTGCAATAACTTTACGCAAAATTGTAAATTTTTCACTGAATGCTAAAGGCCTGGCCATCAACTTGCGAACTGTGCGGACTAGTTTTTTACTCATAATTCTCTTTTTCGTTGTCTCTCCGTTGTGGGCGCAGGTTGAACCCGTGGTAAAAACACCGCCGGGGGTTCTGCATGTTAAATCCGATTCTTCACAAGTTAAGCCTGACTCTCTTACATTATCCTCTGATTCTACTAAAACAAAATCAGATTCAACAAAAGTCCCTGCAAAGAAGGGTGATATTGAAACAACAATCAATTATTCAGCCAGAGATTCCATTTTTACCAGCATGGATAACAAGATGGTTTGGCTTTATGGCGAGGCAAAGATCACATACGGAGAGATTCAGTTAGAAGCCGAGGAAGTAGTAATAGACTATGTTCATAATACGGTAACAGCCCATGGTATTAGGGATTCACTCGGACATGTGTCTGGTTATCCTGTCTTTAAGAACGGGCAGGAGTTATATGAGACAAAGGATATCATTTATAATTTCAAGACAAAGCGGGCAGCCATTAGTGAAGTAGTAACTCAGCAAGGCGAAGGCTATTTGCATGGCGATAAGGTTTTTAAGAATGAAAAAGGAGAATTGCTTAGCCTTCGAAATAGTTATACAACCTGTAATCTTGAACATCCTCATTATAGAATCAGGGCTACTAAAACGAAGGCTATACCGAATGATAAGATTGTAGCCGGACCTTTTTATTTTGAGTTCAATGAAATTCCATTGCCAATAGGATTTTTATTTGGGATGTTTCCCGCACAGCGTACAAGTAAATCTGGTATCATCTTTCCATCTTATGGTGAAGACCGGAGACGCGGATTTAACTTACGAAACGGTGGTTATTTTTTCGACATTAACGATTATGTAAAACTTGCACTAACGGCCGATATCTATTCAAAAGGTGGTTATTCTGTTTATGCCCGTTCAAATTATATTCAAAAATATCACTACAGTGGTAGCGTGAACTTCAGTGTATCGCATACTAAAACAGCTGATAAAATTGAATCACCTATTATATCGAATGACTTTTACCTCACATGGAGTCACTCACCTCAATCAAAAGGTACTGGTCGTTTTTCGGCATCTGTAAATGCGGCAACATCTACCTACAATAAGAATAACAACATGACTCAGGGGCTTTCCAATGAGTTAAGCACTACACGTCTGAATAACATTACAACAAAGCTCTCGTCAAACGTTTCATATAGTAAGAAATTCACAAATACACCTTTATCATTGGGTGTTAACTTTAGCCATAACCAGGATCTGGTGACTAAAATAGTTGACCTTCCATTCCCTGTATTAACACTGAACATGGCCAATCAATATCCATTTCAGCGGCAAGGTAAAACAGGTTTCTTTGATAATTTTTCTGTTGGTTATTCAATGGCGGCTTCTAATCGTATTACAAATAATCTGGGTAGACTCACGCCAACCGCTACCAAGGACAGTATTGCACCTTTTAACTTTCAGAACCTTGGTACATTTTTTCAAAATGCAAAAAAAGGCATTCGTCATACCATTCCAATGTCTTTTTCTTTTAAAGCACTGAAGTATTTTACCATTTCACCTTCTGTTAGTTATGATGAACGATGGTATTTTGAAAAATTAAACTGGACATATACCAAAGTGAATAGCACTTACCAATATGTGTCAAAGAAAGAGGCTGGATTTAATCGCATTGCTAACTACAGTGTAAGTACTGGATTAACAACCAGGCTTTATGGTATGTACAATTTTAAACGAGGAAGTGTAAAGGCTATTCGCCACGTCATCAATCCAAATATATCATTTGCCTATACTCCTAATTTTGCGGTAAATAAAAAATATTTTGATCAAGTTAAAGTACCCAATACTGCCACTACTATCACCGGTGACTCGGTTATTGTTTACAAATCAAAATTTGATGGATTTGTTTATGGAGGATCTAATACCGGAAAGAGTGGTTCCATTGGTTTTGGTATTGGTAATAATCTGGAGATGAAAGTTAAGAGTGAAAAAGATACCGTTGCCAGAAAAGTAAGTCTGCTCAATAACTTATCAATCAATTCAAGCTATAACCTCATGGCTGATTCTTTCAAACTTGCCCCCTTCAGCATGGCAGCGAATACGAACGTTTTGAATAATCTATTGAACATGAATATTTCAGCATCGCTGGATCCCTACTATTACGAGACTTATCATCCAGGCAATAATGAAAATATCACTCGTGAAAAGAGAACTCGGGAGTATGCGTGGAATGGAGGAGGCGTTGGCCGGATTACGAATGGTACATTGGCGTTAAGCACCAACCTTAATCCGAAGGGCCGAAAGAAAGATCAAGAAACCCGCGACAAAGTCGGGAAGTCAAATTTACCGGAACAAGTCAAACAGGATATCATTGCGAACCCAAATGCATACATAGATTTTAATATCCCGTGGAATTTGAATGTGAGTTACAATGCAAACTATACGCACTCTCTTAATAGTACGCCGAAAGTAACGCAGACGCTTCAGTTTTCTGGTGATATATCA
>DATJHZ010000282.1:0-17955 GCA_035493595.1 Cyclobacteriaceae bacterium
CACAAGTTAAAATGAAACGTGTGTTCGATCGAACAAAGGCAGTTGATGGGCTTCGCCAAATTCTCTGGGGTCTGTTTAAGAAAATAGTGATAGCCGACAATTGCGCCACGTTCGCCAATATGATATTCGATCATCATCAAGTATATAATGGAGCAACACTTGTACTTGGCACTGTATTCTTTGCATTTCAGATTTATGGAGATTTTTCTGGTTATTCCGACATCGCTCTGGGCACAGCCCGACTTCTTGGTTTTGACTTAATCAGGAATTTTGCTTTCCCTTATTTTTCAAGAGACATCTCAGAGTTCTGGAGGAGATGGCACATTTCATTATCAAGCTGGTTTCGTGATTACTTGTACTTACCTCTGGGTGGAAGCAAAGGAAAAACAATCTTTAAAGTCAGAAACATCTTTATCATTTTCTTAGTCAGCGGATTTTGGCATGGAGCGAATTGGACCTTCATTGTTTGGGGCGGATTAAATGCATTGTACTATTTGCCTTTGCTTCTTTTCGGTCAAACCCGAATTAATACAAATACAGTGGCTGAAGGAAAAAATATGCCTTCACTTGTTGAAGCAAGCCAGTTGCTACTCACCTTTTCATTAACATGCCTGGCGTGGATATTCTTTCGGTCACTTAGTCTCGGCCATGCGTTCGTTTACATAAGAGACTTAACGGCAGGACTATTTTCATTACAAAGCTATACCAGTGCCATACAATTTATTCAAACGAAGGTGGGATTCATGATTCCGGCTCTAGTGGCTTTCTTTATTATCGTTGAATGGTTAGGCAGAGAAGAACAATTTGCACTTGCCAAAATCGGGGTGACCTGGTATAAACCCATGCGCTGGTCTCTTTACTATTCCCTCATTATTATTCTCATTATGTATGGAGGTAGTCAACAACCTTTCATCTATTTTCAATTTTAAAATAAAAAGCAGTGATTAAGTTCTTGAAAAATCTGTTCCACTTCACGCTGGCTTTGATCATCGCTATGATCATTGGGTTATTCCTTCCTCCTACTCCGCGGGCATCCACTTCTCATTTGTTTTCAAAAATTGACAAGGACTTGTTGCTTCGCAACGCACCTTCACCTAGGATGATTTTAGTCGGTGGATCCAACCTAAGTATGAGCCTGAATAGTCAGCAACTATTAGATTCGTTGAAGTATAATCCAGTAAATACAGGACTGAGCGCTTCACTTGGACTTTTGTACATGCTAGATCACACTCTTCCATTTGTGAGAACGGGCGACATTGTGATTATAAGCCCTGAATATTCTCAGTTTTACGAAAAGCTTTCCATTGGCACAGAAGATTTACCGCGTGTTCTGCTCGACACCTCCCCTGTTGAAATGTTTAAGCTACGTTGGCCACAGTTTGCCAACAGCCTGAAGTATTTTCCACGCTACTGTTTATCTAAGTATAAACTCACGGAGTATTTCAATAAGGCAAAGAGTGATGGCCAGCAAGTATATCTGCGCAATTCGTTTAATCAATTTGGAGACATGAACAAACATTGGGATTTAAAGAAAAGAGAATTTAACCCGCTACCAGTTGCTGCACCCAATTCATTTGATCCGGAAGTCCTGAGTTATCTAGTCAACTTCAGAAAGTTGGTAGAGCAAAGAGGTGCACGTCTCTATATTACATTTCCAGCCTTAGATGAAAACTCATTTTCGAATGAGGAGAAAGAAATTACATTTATTGATCAACAACTTAAGTCTGAACATTTTATTCTGTTAGGTAATCCAATTCGATATAGAATGGCAGATTCTCTAATGTTTGACACACCCTATCACTTAACAAGAAAAGGCGTAAACATAAGAACGCAAATGTTGATTGAAGATTTGCGAGTAGAGCTCAATAGGCAGAGGAAGTACAGCAATGACCTACTAACACAAAATCCTATTACTCTTTGCAAATAGTTGACAGATCCTTACAAAGAATGGTTTTACTTTCTAGAATCAGTAAGCAATTAATTTACGGTAAATAACTCGTGTAGTTGTTTCAATCTTCAAGAAGAAAACACCTGGAGCTTGATGATCATATTTTACCTCTAAATTATTGGAATCAAGAATTGAAAATGTTGCCGCTAAGTTTTGACCGGTGACATTAACAATTGAAACATTAAGCACAGGCTCATCGACTCCTGTTACTGTCAGGATTCCACTTGAAGGATTTGGATAGATAGCAACCACACTTGAATTATGCTCTACTGCAGTAATTGAATTCCAAATTGACTTGAGTCCGATAATTTCATTAGGCCCAAGCGCTTTGTCATAAATTCTCACTTCATCAAGTGTACCAAATAGACTATAATTCTCGATGGATGAAGTTTCACGACCGTAGGTGATGTCATTAGACGTAACACTAATTAACCCGGTGTTCGGAAGAAACGTGTCCAGTTTTCCATTGATGTACAACTCCATTGAATAACCGGTGTAAACAACCGTGTAATGATTGAATTGATTTAGCAGCAATGGCAAAGAACTATCGAGGTCTATTGTTGACGAAATTGTTTTTACAGTCCATCGGATTTTGTGATTAGGAATGACAGAAACCTTCCATCGCTCTTGATAGCTTCCATGAGAAAGAACATAAGACTCAGCCGGAACGGCATCAAGCTTGAGCCAGAATGAAATAGTAATCTGATTCTGGAAATTAAGTGTCGGTGCATTCGGCACGTCAATGATGTTGGTACTATTCAAAAATTGGTATGCTTTGTTTGGCACCCCACGTGCGTCTGCAACGAGTTGTACACCAATGGAGGTTGCATTGTGATTGTTGCCGCTATAGTCTTTCACATCTCCGTCCATGGGGAAATAGGCAATCGGATCGTTAACATACTGCGTTTGAGTTTTTACCAGCACGTGCTGAATTGATGTTGCAGAAAGTGAATCCGCATTTTTAACACTGCACTTAATGGAATACAAACCTTCATTAGATGGTGCTTTCCATTGAAGAACTGAATCTTTTTTTGAAATAACAGATCCATCCAAAATACTCCAGTCGTATTTCAATGCTGTTTTGTCAAGTGTAGTTGCATGACAAGTGATCGTTGCAATGCTGTCCGTGTAATACCAGGTCGAGTCCATAGTAAAGCCAGAAATTACTGGAGGCACCTGAATGTGTGACAACACTGTAAACATGAGACTGTCCCTGACTGAGGATATTCCATCGGTGACATTTAATAAAAGTTTATATGGTCCTTCCACCTGCGGAACAGTCCATAAGAAAGTGCTGTCAGGTGTTGACGATGCCAATGTCCCATTGATGTACCATTTGAAGGTGACCGGGTTTACATGATTTCTGACAGAACTGTAAACCTGAACTCGCTTATTAAATTCAACGATAGAATCTTTAGAGGCAAGAGACTGAATCAACAGCTTCCCATTATAATTATATCCATAATGATAATCGACAATTTTATTTCCAATTAGCAATTTTCCATTTATTGAAACAGGCACTGCTCCTTGTGGTAAATAAACCAGCACCATCACTTGATTGCCCGAAATGGAAATAGAATAATTTCCTGTAACCCCGGTTTTAATTATCGTTTCAGAGATAGCATCATAAATGTCATATGTTGTTGAGCCGAGCGGAAGAGTCACAGCCTTAGGTGAAGCGTATGGATTGAACGCAACGTAAGATGGAAAAGCATTCTGACCGAAGAAGTCGGTTTTATTTATGTCAAGCAAGAGAATTCCATCAACATCAGTTGGAGTTACAATTGCCCCTAGATACCCGACATGCGATGAACCGTACAATCCTAAATTAGTTTGTCCTGCACCCAACCTCATGGCATCTCCTGTTGCATATAAGCTTGAATCATTTAAACCTTTTTGCTTTAATCCCTCATAGGCAATCACTGAGTTTGGATCGTGAACAGAACTCCACGCATAACTGTCTTGATGTGATGCGGGAAGATACTGTGAATAAAAAAGTCGGCTTGCGTTGGCAAGGTTAAGAGTCCATTTGGCGATGGCGCGCGCAAATCGTTTATCGTATTTTATCAAAGGCACCAGTGCCGCAGCTTGTTCAAATCCATTCATCGTAAACGCATAACCTGTTGATGGATTATCAATTTCGCCTACTAAACCAGATACATCTTTATTTCCAGTCGTTGAATTTCCCCAGGTTCCAACTACAGTTCCCCAATTGCGTTCTGAACTTAGATCAAAACTCCAGTTGATCATCTTTTGAATATTATAATTTGTTCCCAACTCCGCATTCATTTTTGCCGCAGTGAATATTCCGTAAGGCAATTCAATTTCATAAGCCGGGTTAAAATTTAAACCCGACAAAAAACTCATCGCCATTTGAGCTCCGTTCAAATATTTTTTGTTTCCGGTATTGACATAAGCATGATACAGCAGCCAGGCAATTGTGCCAGCGGCCTCTGGCTCTGCCACGCTCGAACTGTTGGGAGTCAATGTGGCAAGGTTAAATGCACGGTAATTCATTTTTGGAATTTGCCATGGCGTTGTTGAACCACCCATAGCATAAACCGCGCTTAACCAGCGATCAGCCACGGATGTAAACTGAGAATTAAAATCTTGAGTGGAAGGATAAAGAGAATAAAGTTGATAGAAGAATACATTGGGCATGAGATCATACCACCAATCGAAACCACTTGATGTAGAATATCCATTGAGGTAAACATTCTGATCATTGGCGCTGTTAAAAAAATCTTTGGCCTTTAATACCCAATTGATTCCAAATTGATTAGTCTTATCAACACCAACAAGAGAAGCGCCAACTAATGCAGGTATAACATTGATCGCTTCCGCTTCGCTCCCACTTCCGTTAATGCCAACATAAGAGTCCAACAAAATAGGTTGAAGTGATGGATAGTTAATTCCACTTGATTTCAAATGGATGACCGGAAGATATTGACCGGTTGCGTTGAGGTTAAAAATTAATGAGTCATACTTCATTGCTACATTCTTCCAATCGCGCATCAGGTAAGGCGATGGCATGTCAGGCATCAATGCAACACGGCTTATTTCAATCTGATTGTTTTGAGCAAAACTTAACGTTGCTGAAAAGCACGCGACAATTAAAAAAATAAACTTGGCACTTTTCAGGATGCAATTATTCCATGTTGTCATTACTCCGCATGCAGCGCTCATTCTTTAACTTTTTAAAAAGAATTAAAAAAGAGCAGTGAATCTTTTGTCCACTGCTCCGCTAAGGTGATCCTATTTCATTCCTAAAGATGACTAAGGTTTCTCTGCATTATAAATGCTAAGTATCTGAGTCGCGCTAAGTGCAGCTTTATAAATTCTGACATCATCTAATGAACCAATAAAATAGCCGCCATAATTCAAATAGTTAGGGGCACTTGAATTTGTTGAATAAGCAGAAGTTGGTAAATCCTGACCAAACACAAGATCAACAGGCGCTGTGTTTGTTCCCGCCACACCGTTGAGTAATACCAAACCACCTGTTTCGCTGGCTGTAGTCCAGGAATAAGTCAACTGTCCGTTGATATAGAATGACATTGTTCCACTGGTGAACGTCACTGCATAATGTAGCCATTTAGTAAGACTGGTAATCGTAGCGTTATTATCTTGGTTATCGTAATTAGTTCCATCATGATCAACCGTAAAGAACGCCCGTGGCGTATCTTGAAATTGGAACTTGTATCCGTTCCATCGGCTAAGCGCCACCATATAGTTGTTTGCATAATACTTGTACGAAGCCTGATTAGGCAATGTATCCGCTTTAGCCCACAAACTGATGGTAATTGCAGTTTGAGGATTCAGCGCAGCACTATAAGGAATTTGAACATTCGAGCCTGCCAAGAAATGTAACGCATGTTGGTTTCCATAACGATCAGTAGCTATTGTTGGAATGTTTGTTGCTGGTGCAGGATAGGTTGCATAAGGATAGCCAGCTGTGGTACTCCAATAAGCATGACCAGCCTGAAGTGTACCATTATGACCATTGCCGGAATAATCTTTAACCGTAGTACCCACGACTGCCGAAGTTATTTCATCAAATGTCCATTGACCCACCATATCGGCAGCTGCAATAGGAACAACGATAGCTGCTTGATATGCTGTAACGGCAGCAGTTAATTGAGCGGTAGCTGCAGTGATCTGATCTTTTGTAGCTGACACATTGGAAGCAACAGCCTGAGCTGCGTTAATAGCTGTTTGAAGTGTTGCCTGAGAGCCAATGGCATATTGACCTGTACCAACACCCTCTGTAGTTGTGGACTTAAGGTTTACAGCAGTGGTTATCTCTGCATTTAGTGCTGCCTTACTTGGCGGAGCAGGAGCATTATCACTCTTCGAGCATGAACTGAAAGCCCAGGCTACAAGCAGAACTATCAAAGCACTGAGCAAGACATTTATCTTTTTCGTTTTCATAAATTGATTGTTTAATTGTTTACCATCTTAATTGTTAAAAGCATCTGTAGATTATTTAGTGATTGCCGGATTAGTATCTAATTCAGTCTGCGGAATAAGGAAGTACCGCTGAGTATATGTAAAGCCAGTAGAGCCCATTGCTGCTTCGGCAACTTGCTTACCGTAGCGCATCAAATCGAAGTAGCGATGAAATTCAAAGCCGAGTTCAACTCTCCTTTCATGTTGTATTGCAGCACGAAGAGTGAGTTGATCACTGTAAACAACATCGGGCAATAAATTGGTAGGTATCACGCCAAATCCTGAAAGCCCTTGATCATACAAAAAACTTTCGCGAGCTCTTTTTCGAACTAAGTTCAAGGGTACTATAGCTTCAACTCCACGGTTCAGTTCATTCAGCACTTCAGCTTTCATCAGCAAGACATCGCTGTAGCGCATGTACACATAATCCAAACCGGAGTTACCAATAACTGGTGCGTCATATTTTGATTGGCTGTGTTTTCTGTTGAGATAACCAGTTGGTGACCACGTTGGATCAAAGGGTTCACCATTCACCCAATTGTTGCCGACACGACCAACAGTGTAGTCGAGACGCGGATCGACAACTGCACTTGAAGTAGTTTCGAATTCGTCAATAAAATTTTGGGTGGGAGCATCCAGATAATATCCGGCAGAAATTGAAGTGTTCGGAGAAAAATACTGATTTAAAAAACTTCCGAGCGAGGGGCTTTGACCACTGAGATGTTGTATTTCAAAAATGGATTCAGAATTATTTTGAGTTGAGTCCAAAAAATTATTTTTATACACCGGAACCAAGCTATAGGCAGCTGAGGCTTCTAAAGAATCAATGGCTGCCAAAGCATCGCTATAATGTTGCTGATATAGATGTGCTTTTGCGAGAAGTCCGAAAGCCGATCCCTTTGTTGCCCTTCCAATATCAGTTACAGAATTAGTTTTAGGTAAGACTTTGGATGCAAACCCTAAGTCTTCTTCTATTTGCTTATATATATTGTCAACAGGCGATTGAGCAACATTAATCTGCGCAGGAGTAAGTGGCGGAGATAACTTTAATGGAACAGCACCATAGATATTAACCAGATTAAAATAGAAGTATGCTCTTAAAAACCGTGCTTCACCCAGAATTTGATTTTTGATCTTCGCATCCATGCCTATGGCAGGCACATAGTAAAGCACATAGTTTGCTCTCGATATTCCTTCGTAATAATATTGCCATACATCTGCTAAGACAGTATTTGTTTGCTTGTAATTGAATTGATCTATTGCTTGGGCGTCAATGATCGTATAGGGTTGCCCGCCTTTCACTGCATCATCCGATGCGACATCGCCAAATACCCAGAGTTGATTCATAGGGTTAACAAATGCCGCACTGTTGTACACTCCATTAAGTGCGACTAAAGCATCGTTTTGCGATTTGTAAAATGTGGCACTTGAAAAAGTACCCTGCGGGTTTTCTTCCAGGTATTTGTTACAACCCGTTAGTGAAAGAATGAAAAGTCCAGTTAGTATTTTTATTTTTTTCATCATTCGCCTTTCTTAAAAACTAATGTTCAATCCCACATTGAATGATTTCGCAGCGGGGTATGTGCCCCAATCTATGCCGTTCGCTTTGTCACCATCTTTAGCTGAGTTGTTGCTCACCGACATTTCAGGATCCATGCCGGAATACTTAGACCAGGTGAAAAGATTAGTTGCTGAGAAATAAATGCGAACTGCTGATAACTTATATTTCTCTGTTATCACAGTTGGAACTGTATAACCTAGTTGAAGATTTTTCAATCGCGTATATGATCCATCTTCTAAAAAGCGTGTCGAGATTTGCGTGTTATTCCCGGTAGCATTCCATGAAGCCCGTGGATATTGATTCGTAGATCCTTCTCCTGTCCAATGATTTGTGAAATATCTCTCGGTTACATTGAAGGGTCGGTAAAAACCTTCAATATCCCTGTTAAGCACGGAGAGGATTTTTTGTCCGTATGCTCCTTGAAAAAAGACAGAGAGATCAAAACCTTTATAGGTAAACATAAAGTTGAGCCCACCTGTAACTTTTGGAATTGCACTTCCTACGTGAGCTCGGTCATTACCATTAATTACTCCATTGCCGTCTTGATCTTTAAACTTTACATCTCCGGGCTGAATTCGGGAAGGTCCTGTGCTTGGTCCTTGCACGGCATGTGTAAAGATGTCGTCCTGATTCTGAAAAATTCCATCCATCTGATACATAAAAAAAGAACCGACCTGGTATCCCTTTTCAGTTTGAGTAACATATTGCGAACCATACTGCCCACCTTGAACTGGCGAACTAACGGCCAGTACTTCGTTATGAATAAGAGATGCATTAGGGCTGATGGAATAGCCAAAGTCACCGATCTTGTTGGTATAGTTAAGTGAAAGCTCAAAGCCGCGATTCAAAATTTTTCCATTATTAACATAGGGTGGAGAAGCTAACCCTGCGGATAAAGCAATCGGTTGTTTTACTAATAAATCGGAAGTGATTTTGTTGAAGTAATCAAGCGACACCGATAGTTTACCATTCCATATCACCAGATCAACACCTGTATTCAACTGACTGCTTGACTCCCACTTAATATTTGCGTTGCCTAATCTTGAAACGGCATAACCAAAGCTTCCTGAATTACCAAAAGGATAATTAGTATTAACTGCATAAGCATCGGAGAATGCGTAGTTGTCAATTTCCTGATTACCGATCACACCATAGCCAGCGCGAAGCATGAGTCGATCGATCCATGTGTTATTGATAAGAAAAGTTTCTTTATCTATGCGCCAACCGACTGACCCTGCGTAAAATGTTCCGTATCTGTTTTTCGCACCAAACCTTGACGATCCATCCTTTCTTACGGTTGCGGATAAAAGATATTTTTCATTGTAGTCATAACTGACTTTTCCGAAGAAAGAAGCTAGCGCATTTCCTGATTTCGTTTCAGAATTTGTTTTTTGACCCAGGCCATTTCCAAGGTAAGTGAGTGTAGAACTCTGATTGGCAAATTGAGTATCGGTACCTACAACTTCATACGATTCAGATTTTATTGCCTCGGTTCCGATTAGTAGGGTAAATCCATTTTTTCCAAAATTTCTGGTGTACGTAGCAAAATTGCTGAATGTCAATGAGCGATTACGATCATCAACAACTGTAAGTCGGTTGGGATTATTAATTCTGTTCGCTGTTCCCCAATTGCGATCAAAACGTCTCTGATTTTGACTGGTGAAGTCAACACCAAAATTGGAAGTGATAGTTAGCCCTTCAATGGGTTTTAGTATTACATAAAATTTCCCGAATAGACGATTGGTGATTCTTTTGTTTTGATTGTAAGCAAGCATGCCTACAGGGTTGTATCCATCACCCAGAAGATTGTAATGATCTGGCAGATCAATAAAATTTCCTGCAGCATCATACACGGGAATTGCCGGAGAACGGAAGTATGCATAACGAACCACGCTTCCACCATTACCACCGGCTCCGTCACCAGAACCTCCCACAATGTCGGTATTGGCACCCGATAAATTTAGATTTACTCCGGCCTTCAGCCATTTCTTTAATTCTGATTCTACATTCACTCGTCCGGTTAACCGCGTATAATCGCTTGACTTTATTATCCCTTCCTGATGGTAGTAGGTACCAGAGATGAGGTATCTTGTTTTTCCATCGCCACCTGAAAAAGTTAAACTATGAGTTTGAAGGAGTGCAGTCGGTCGCATGATTGCCTTAACCTGATCCACATTTGTCACTGAGAAGGTTGAGTCAAGCTCCTGAGTAATGAGTGGGCGTCTTAAAAAGCTTGGTAAATCTGGATTGTCGTTGTTTGCAGCTTCGTTGTAAATGGATATGTACTGTTTCGTATTTGCCATAGGAACAAGACGCGTTGGTGACTGCACTCCTATCTGACTACTATAGGAAACAGACATTTTATTTGTATTTCCCATTTTTGTGGTAATCAGAATGACACCATTGGCGGCACGTGCTCCGTAGAGTGCTGCAGCGCTCGCGTCTTTCAAAACCGTAAGCGATTGAATATCCTGAGGTGCAATGAAAGTTGCATCCAGTGTTGGGATTCCATCGATTACATATAATGGTTGATTGTTACTGTTAAGTGAACCTACTCCTCGAACGCGAACAATCACGCCATCACCAGGCGCTCCGGTATTTTGTGTAACTACAACTCCTGGCACTCGTCCTTGAATGGCTTGATCTATTCCTGAAACTGGAATTTTCGCAATGAGGTCAGGGCTTACCGAACTTACTGCACCCATGATTTTTTTTCGCTCTTCCGATTGGTAGCCTGTAACAACTACTTCTTCAAGAGCCTTCGAATCTTCGGTTAGAACTATTTCAAAGAACGACTGATTATTAATTGATACTTCCTTATTCTTAAAACCAATGTAAGAACACATGAGAACTCCAGCGTTTAAATTATTATCCGGAATCTCGAGACTGAACTTTCCATCAATGTCAGTCACTGCTCCTATTCCTGTTCCCTTCAGTTGCACTGCAGCACCAACCAATGCCTCATTAGTTTCGGTCTTAACTGTACCAGACAACATAGAAGTCTGAGCAACGACTTGCGTAGAGCCAGCTATCGCTACCAAAAAAAAATAATGTTGTATAATTCTTTTCAAAAGCTAATTGTTATTCGATTCTCTTCTGACTAAAAGCAATTATTGTGGATTCTATCTTATAGTTTCCATCTTCCAATCGGATCTTACTTCCTGCGGGAATCACCACAACAAGTCTTGAAGACTTGGCTTGAATTTCGAAGCATCCTTCATCTCCAACATCCTTAATTAAATAGTCATGCCGAAGCGCATCGTAGAGGTCAATTTTTGCCTTAGGGTTGTTGACAAAGCAAACGGACTTTATTGTGTCGTAAGGATTGTAATACAAAAAGGTGGGGAACGATTGTGTTTGATAGAAATCCGTAGAATTACAATTGATTTGTAGAATTTTTTCTACGTTAGTGTACTTCACGATCGAACCAAAAATCCCGACCTGCGCAGAACTGTATAAACTAAACATCGAAACTTCAGGCTGCCCTTTTGCCCATTGCGGACCATCACCTTCCGCTACCGGACTTAGACCTCTTAAAGATTTCTTTTTATAGAAGTAATCTTCTTTACGAAGCCCTTCGTACGCAATTAAATTCTTGGTTATTTTTTTTTCCTCCGTGAGCCACTGGTGTTGATCATCTATTTCATATGGATAAAAAAAACGAGCAGCATTAGTCACATTCAACATCCATTTGCCGATTGCATTGGCATAGCGACTATCGTAGCGAACCATCGGCACAAGTGGCCACGCCAGGTCAAATGAATTCATTAAGAAAGCGTAACCACCTCCGTCTGTAATGCTCCCTTGCAATCCGTGTACGTCATACATACCCCAACGCTCTGCAATTACACCCCAACCTGTTCTTCCGTCTTTCGCTTTACAACCTTCAAATGTCCAGTTAAGAATTTTCTTTACATCGTAGTTGGTTCCATGCTCTGCATTCAGCCGTGCTGCAACCAAAGCGCCAAACGGCATAAGCACTTCATAGAACCGGCTTTCTTTCTGATTGACAAAAGCATTCATCGCTGACTTAGCGCCATTCAGATAGCGAGGGTCCTTAAACTTTTCGTAGGCGCAAAGCAACACGTAAGCGTGGCCTGCCGCTGCATCTTGCTGATGAGGAACATTGTTAGACACGCCTCGCATCTTACTGTAGTCAAAAAAGGAATAGTTGTAATTTCCTTTCAGTACAGAATCAGCCTTGAAGAATTGTTCAGCTATGATATGCTGAAGGCTATCCGCTTGCTTTACATTCGGAAACAACTCACACACACCATAGAACAAAACATTGGGAAAAATATCGTACCACCAATCGCGACCATAGCCCCCTCCTAACTTTGCAACATCAGGGTTCGTATTGTCCATCATAATATTCCAACCGTGGGCTGAGTTGAAATAACTCTGAATCATCTTCACATAGTTGAAACCGTTTTGTTTGGTTTTGTCAATGCCCACCAAGCCCGCACCCAGCACTGCGCCCATGGTACAAAGTGCTTCATGGAATTCTTTATTTCCCTTTGGTCCTTGCCTTACATCTCCAATGGCAGTGTAAAGCCCAAAAGTTTGTTGAGGAATATTTCTTTTGGTATCATCAATCCAGATGAAAGGCAGGTACTCTCCTTTCAAATTTGAATTGAAAACATATTGATCGAACAGAAGAGCCTTCTCATACCAATTGATCATTTTGTAAGGCTTCGGTTGATCGGGCATGCGTGCTATCCGGTCAATTACAATCTGATCAACTGTCTCTTTTTTCTGTTGGCATGAGATGAGTGCCAACAGACTCAATACAAACGAATAAACACTTAATGACTTGAGTGTCGATTTCATGGTGTACTCAGTTTATTTGCTTCTTTGATGATATGCGCTGCCACCGGGATTGCTGCCAATTGCAACAAGGCAATAATGATTAATGCATATTTGAGTGCGAAGATTTCAGAGACATAAGCGGCAAGGACAATAAAAAGCACTAAACCCAAAAAGCGACCAACGTATAATCCAAACTCATGATTGAAGATATAGGCAAACTCACTGCGCTTTTCAATTTTAGAAACTACATCAATCACCAACATTTCCGTTGGAAAGTAGGCGATGTCGTGCAGTGGTGTAAAGAGAACTTTGCACAATACAAATACCATTACACCGAAAGCCGAAAACAGAATACCATTAAATAAAGTCCCAGTTAGAAAAATGAATAAGCCAGTGGCGAAAATGTAAATCCGGTCTGATGGCTTCATCGTTCGTCCAAGTATATAAAGCATGAATGCGGTAGCTACTCCGCTCACGCCTTGCACCAATCCGAGAGATCCTTCATTACCTACCAACCTCATTATTAGAATGGCCGGTGCAGTAACTAAGTATCCTTGCGCCAAACCTTTTAGTCCTGCAAGCACCATCATCTTTTTCCAGAGCTTATGAAACTTGAAAAACAGAAATCTCTTTTGTTCGGGGTTCTTAAATTTTCCTTGATGAATAACCAGGCTTGAAATGATAGTCAAGAGAAAAACAATGACCGTAACAATGCGATAGGCCGTGTTGATGCTACCTTCAAACCAATGATTGATTTCAGTGGAAGCCAGAAAAGCACCAACAATGACAGGCACAATGATGTATGTGATTGTATAAAAGAATGTCTCTAGTCCGTAGTAATAATTACGTGTAGAATCATCGGTTGTGTTTAAGGCAAGGAAATCGCGATTAGCCCAAAAGAAACCAAACGAACAACCCATCAGTAGCCCCGCTACACCAACGCCAGTGGCAGAGAGATTTTGAAGACTCATCATCACAATCATCGAGAGGCCACTCAGTAGCATGCCAAAACTGTACAGATGGGAAATCTTGATGTGATTAAGAAGAAATCCGTTGATACAGAAAGTAATCGGTATCCCCGTGTAAACAGTGAGTTGGTAAACCACAACGATGGAGGGATCGTTAGAACTACGCATGATATAAGCACCAACAAATATTTCGATTACCGGCAGTACAAAAGCATAGATCATGTTGGTGATCAGCAACACCCGTGTTGGATGAGGCAGAAGAAGAAAATGAGCAAATTCCTCCTTTGGCTTCTTTAACAAAGCAGTGAAATACATTTTGTCAAGTAAGGGAGTTGAGTATTTCTTTAATTGAAAAGTCTGCACCACAGATCACTTCATCGCTTGCACCGTAGTACAAGTGAATGGTGTCATCGTCTACATAATGCCCGTTGGTGAAGATTACGTTGCCAAAAAAGCCAACCACTTCATACGGAGCTATAGGTTCCATAATAGGTTGCTCACTTCTGGCTATCACTTTTGAAGGATTATTCAGATCGAGTAACAATGCCCCTAAACAATAACGATGTCCTTCATTTGCTCCATGATAAATTTCAAGCCAGCCTTTCTCTGTTTTTATTGGATCAGCACCTGCACCTATGCGGGCGCAGTCCCACATGGCTTGTCGAGTAGTAGCAACGCATTGATGATTACCCCAATGAAGCAGATCAGGTGATTCAGCTAACCAGATATAATTGCCTCCAAGTTGTGGGCTGCTCGGTCGGTGTAACGCGTAGTATTTGCCATCGATCTTCTCACTGAAAATGGCGCAGTCCTTATTGTGCGGAGGAAGAATCATTCCCTCTCTCTTAAAACTTTTCCAGTCACGAGTTTTGATTAATCCAACACCCACGCCAAAGTGAGATACCATGGTGTATGTCAGGCAATAAGTATCTTCAATTTTAACTACGCGGCAATCTTCGATGCCGTATGACTCTAATCGGTTGACTCCAAAAATCGGATTATAGTCCTCTGGCTCTGAAAATGTTTTACCATCTTCGCTGCAGACCAGGCGCAGATGTGACAGCGTGGTGAGATATTCTCTGCCCTTATATTGAATAATCCTGGGATCAGTAAAATCAAGATTGGGGTCTGATTTATCGAAACTGATGATTTCAATTTTACCACTCTCGTTGTACAAAGGAAAACTTATATGTGTATCCGATTGTTCAGGTCGCTCTGCCACACGCAATAGCATCCACACTTTACCATCAAAATTGAATACACCCGGATTGAGCAGACATTCAACTTTCATTAAATAGGTACTAGGCGTAATGTCTTTTGGCCTTATTAAAGGATTTTGGCCGAATCGTTTTGCTAAGTCAAGGGTAGTAACCAGGGTCATCATCAACCCCATTAAAAAATCATTCCACCACTTGGTATTTTGGTATCAAGCCTTCTCTTAGCCGTTGATAACGGCTTGTTTTCCTTAAGTGAATTATAAATAATTAGTTGAGCCAGAATCCCCCTACTCTTCGCAGATATCCGGAAAATAGAGCATGAGCGATATCCTTCTGCGGACAATTGCGAAGAGCGTATACCGTGAAGTTTCTAAGATTGCCACCACCACGGATATTAAATAAATGCTTGAAATAATTCTTGAGTGTTTTCTTTGCCCTGAGTTTATGGTCGCCTCCCTCTTCAGGGTAAGTGTACAGTACTGCATCGTAATTGCAAAAAATTGGGAACCCATTTCTTCTGGCGAGCAATGTAAAATCATAATCGGCCATGTAATGAGGGAGTTGTTTTTCAGCAAAGAGCCCAATGGTTTTAAAAACAATTTTAGGAATCAAGAGGCCTCTTCCGGGAAAAAGTGAAACCTCGTGTAGCCCTTTCCGATCTTCTTTTCTCAATGTTTTCAACAGAAATTTTGATTCACCGGACCTCCAATCAAAAATTTCTCCTCCGTAATAAGGTTCTTTGGTTTTTATGTCAACATCAAGTGCACCAAGAATAGCCAGCGGGTTTTGTTCTGCACTCTTCATCATTTTCTCAATAAAGTCAGGAGTGGCGATCGTATCGTTATTAAGCGTCATCACATAATCCGCATCCATGTGAAGCGCCAACTTTATGCCCATATTAACGGAGGCTGTCCAAAATAAACTTCCATCGCCATGTAATACAATGATCTCGGAATATTCCTGAAGCATTTCATCTGTCCCATCTGTGGACCCATCATCAACCACAATAATGTAATCTACTCGAAGGGTTTGGTGCAGTAATGATTCAATGCAGCTCCTTGTGAATTCCTTTCTGTTGTGAACTGGAATGACAATGCAAATCATTTTGATCTAAATAAAATTATCCTTTTCAATTTTTAACTAGTTATACTATTTCGGCTAAATAGAGACTTCAGTTGAAACATTCCGCTAATTTTTGTGTTTTCAATAAACGAGTCTTTTAACTTTTTTTCTTTGATTGCAATTTTTGCGACCAACAGTGAAAAGAAAACAAATCCCATGTTATCGAGATAAAGAAAAGTATCAACCTGCATGAGAAATAGAAGAAACAATACCAAGGGCAGGAATGCTCCTTCTTCTGTCCCAATCTCGTTCTGCTCTCTGAAATAGCGATAGACTCTGTAAAACAGAATTGCAAAAACCAGAAAGAAGACAAGTCCTTGCGCTACCATGATCTCCATCGATGAGCTATGCAAATGCATGTGATACGGATCCTTTTCATTCCAAAGCTTAGCTACATCGGATATGAGGCCTAAAAAGTAATGCCCTTTGTATCCATTACCCCAGACCAAACCTTGCTGATCATATAGCAACCAATCCATCGCGTCTTTCCACAAAAAAGCCCGGCCATTGAATGTAGTTACGTCTTCAACATCCACACGTTGCAACAGCATAGAAAGCCCTGGCATCTGAACAGCTTTAAACATAATTGCTCCGGAGCTTAACAAAATAGGAATGGTGAACATAGAAAATAAATAAATGCCTCTCAATCTCATGAGCTTTAAAAAGAAAAGACCCATCACTACTATTAACACGATGATGGTTAATCGTGAGTTGATTTGAAAAAAAAGAGCAAGGTTAAAAATGAAATAGCACATGATTAATCCAAACCTCATCGGGTCATTCCAAGTGCGTTTCAAATAATATAAAAGAATCAAATTAATGATGGCGAGCAGGCTAGCCCCACTGTAAAAACTATCCAAAAATGGAAAATTAATTCTTCCCTCGATGCTGTGTACTTCATTGGATAAATGCAAAATAAAAAAACCAATCAGGTTAATAATCAGAAGTAAACTTAAACTAAGGAGCGTAAGCCACAACAAGTTTTTCTTTTCATAGTTATATATTATAAACACAACAAAAGCATTGAAGGGAACAATTAGTTCCAGCGATTTTGTGGACATCAGTAATATGCCCGATTCGGGAAGGCCTTTATGTAAGGCGACAAACAAAGAAGCAATCGAAGACAAAATGAATGATCCCATTAAGAAATAATAGATATTAATTTTGAATTCAAATTCTCCGCGGTAGAGAAGGTCTATAGAATAAAATAAAAGTATCAGCAAATGAGGGGTGATGGAGATAAGGTAACCAGCCGATGGACTTCGCGCGGCTGAAAAATATAAACCAATGCCATACACAGGAAAACTGATAATGTAGAGTATGTTTATGATCTCTCTTTTATTCATAAATAAAATGCGTTGGCAAATTCATTTCTTCCATTCAACTGGAAAATAATGACATCAACGGTTTAACAATTTTTTCCAAAAGTCTTTTAGGCAATAGGCTCTTCACCTGAGATCTGATGCGAGATGATGCTGATGTACATACCAATTTGAATACCTGGCTATCTTTTGACTGATCTACCATCATAAACGCAGGATGCTGCAGCGGAAACTCCATTTCTTCCAAGACCAGATCATGTCCTATCCCTTTTGGATTAAGAGTATTGGTTGCGTTTGCACCAAAACCCAAATTCGATACTAAATTTTTGCCAGGAACGATCGACAACCCCGAATGTATCTTACAGGCAAACTGCCATTGATAATCCCAGATTCTTTGAGAATTGGTTTGCTCATCGCCATCATACATCTTCCCAAACACATACTGATAAAAATCCCGCTCATAGATTGAATTATAGGACGAATCCAGATATCTTTTTGTATGAATCTCATGATAATGGGACATGTGAAAATCTTGAAGCTTCCAGGCTCTTCGCCACGT
>DATJHZ010000283.1:0-5349 GCA_035493595.1 Cyclobacteriaceae bacterium
AGCGTAGAGAAACCTGTTGGTACACCGGTAAGTCCATCTTTGTGATCTTTCAGCAACTGAAGTTCCTGAATAGCCTGCGCCATGAGGTTACGCATGCTGTCGTAATTCTTGCGCAAACTTGAATCGGCAATCTCAAAAACTGCCTGCTCAGTTTTATCCAGCAATTCAAACACATCAGTAGTATCTTCGTATGCATCATGATGGATCTGGGACGCTACTTCAATAAGCGTACGCTTGATAGCCATCTCATTGATAATACGTGCATGGTATTCAATATTTGATGCTGAACTTACTTTGGCAGTGAGTTCGGCAATATAATAAGCGCCACCAATGATCTCGAGCTTGCCAAGTTTGCGAAGTTGGTTAACAACCGTGCGCATATCAACAGGTTCAGAGTCTTTGAACAACTCCAGAATAGCGGTATAAATTTCTTTATGCTTCTCTACATAGAAATGTTCGGGCTTAAGAAATTCAACAACCGCGTTCAAGGCATTCTTTTCAAGCATGAGGGCACCAAGAACGACTTCCTCCAGATCAACCGCTTGAGGCGGCAACTTTCCAAGGCTCTCCGAGATATCTCTCGGCACTAACTTGTTGGACTTATTGCTTAACCTCAGCGGCGTTGATCGTTGCTCCATACAGTGGTTGTTGTACGTGATTACTTTTTAAAAGGGTGACAAACCTATAAAAAGCATCCGTTGTAATAGTATTGTCTCTCCACAACTTATTCACATTTGATTAACAATAAAAATTGTGAATAGATTTCTTTTGATGTATTGTGATGATGCAAAAAATATTGTTTATCTGAATAAAAACGTTTCAGAAAAATTCAACGTTCCATGTTGAATCGTTAGAGGTGTCATTAACCTTGAACGTTGAACGTTGGACGCTTACTCAACTTACTTAATAACGAGGAAACGGGCTTGTTCACAACAAACATTTTAACTTACTTTAATCCTGAATTTTCTATTCTCAATGTCAGTAATACCACAGAAAATCCATTTTATCGCTATTGGCGGGAGTGTGATGCATAATTTAGCGATAGCCTTGAAGCAATTGGGGCATATCATTTCAGGCTCGGACGACGAAATCTACGAGCCATCGCGTTCAGTATTGCAAAAAAGTGGACTGTTACCTGAAGCTTTCGGGTGGTTTCCGGAAAAAATTACCACCGAACTGGATGTTGTGATCCTGGGTATGCACGCTAAAAAGGATAATCCAGAACTCCTTAAGGCTCAGCAACTCGGACTAAAAATATACTCCTTCCCGGAATACATTTACGAACATTCCAAAGACAAGCAACGCATTGTTATTGCAGGTAGTCATGGTAAAACCACCATTACTTCCATCGTTACGCATGTTCTTAACTATTTCCATCGCAAGTTCGACTATGTTATCGGTGCAAGAGTTAGTGGCATTGATAATACGGTAAAACTTTCTGATGCTCCCATTATTGTGATAGAAGGTGACGAGTACCTGTCATCAACACTTGACCCTACCCCAAAATTCATCCGCTACCATCATCATATCGTTCTCATTAGCGGTATCTCCTGGGATCATTATAATGTTTTTCCAAACGAGCTGGATTATGTAAAACAATTTGATATCCTGGCTGATAACTCACCGAAAGCAGGCATCCTTATTTTCTGCGAAGAAGACGCGATGACCTCGATGATCGGAGCCAAGGAGAGAAACGATGTGATCACTGTGCCTTACAAAACACACCCTCACACAACCGAAAACGGGCAGTTTATTTTAACTGACGGAAAAAAAACAAAAGTACCCGTGCGCATTTTTGGCAGTCACAACATGCAGAACATCAGTGGTGCTAAAGAATTGTTAAAAAGGATTGGCATCTCGCAAGAACAATTCTTTGAAGCCATTCAAAGTTTTGAAGGAGCTGCAGGCCGCATGGAAAAAGTTGGCGAAAGCAACTCTACTTCTATCTATAAAGATTTTGCACACGCGCCTTCCAAAGTTAAAGCTACCGTAAAAGCGTTGCGTGAAATCAATCCTTCGCGTGATCTTGTGGCCTGCTTTGAGCTGCACACCTACAGCAGCATGAACAAGAAATTTCTTCCGCAATACAAAGACAGCATGAAGTCTGCTCAGACAGCTGTTGTATACTTCAATCCTGATAAGGTGAAGGATAAAAAATTCGAACCGTTGAGTGAAGGTGATGTTCAACAAGCTTTTAACAATACAGCATTAAAAGTATTTACTGACTCCAAACAACTTGAAAGCTTTTTATTAGAGCAATCATGGAAGAACAAAAACCTGTTGATGATGAGCTCCGGCAATTTCGGTGGCATCGATCTTCAGGCACTCAGTGAGAAAATCATGCACTGATTGTTCGAAAAAATATTCAATTCCCAAATTCCATATAGAATAAACGACTGCCCTACTTCAGCACCTTTCAATGAAACTTAATCTTAAAAATCCACTTTGCTTTTTTGATCTGGAAACAACTGGAATAAACATCACCAGTGATCGCATCATTGAAATTGCAGTCATTAAAATGATGCCTAACGGCGAAATACTCCGCAAGAGTAATGTGTTGAACCCAACCATTCCCATTCCCATAGAGTCATCACTCATTCATGGCATTTATGATGCTGATGTGAAAGATAAACCAACATTCAAAGAAGTAGCTAAAGAGTATGCAAAATTCTTTGAAGGTGCTGATCTCGGTGGCTTCAACGTTTTGAAGTTTGATATACCAATGCTCGTTGAAGAATTTCTTCGTCACGATGTAGAATTTGATTTCAGTCGCAAGAAAATTATTGATGCGCAGAAAATTTTTCATCTCATGGAAAAACGTTCTCTCACCGCAGCCTATAAATTCTATTGCAACAAAGAAATTAAAGATGCCCACACTGCCGAAGCAGACACCGAAGCTACTATGGAAGTTTTGATTGCCCAGGTTGAACGTTATGACGGTCAACCTGTAACCGATGGCCTTGGCAAAAAGATTGGCGAAATTAAAAACGATATGGAAGTGCTCAGCAAAATAACATCTTCTGATCTCGTTGATCTTGCAGGCCGCATGGTGCGCAATAATAAAGGTGAAGAGGTCTTCAACTTTGGCAAACACAAAAGCAAAACAGTAACAGACGTCTTTAAACTAGAACCTTCATACTACGACTGGATGATGAATGGTGATTTTCCATTAGACACAAAACGCAAACTTACAGAAATCAAGTTGAGAGGATTTAAAAAGTAATTATATAGTTAGTCTTTAATAGCAGGTAAACACGGTTATGGAAAATTCAGAAAACAAAATACTCGATGAGAACTCATTTGTTAATAACGATGAGAGCTTAACTATTGGTAGCAAAGAAATAAATGACTATTTGTTAGAAACCTCAAAGTGGGGAAAATTTTTAGCCATTGTTGGTTTTGTTGGAATGGGACTATTTATGCTTTTGGCAATTTTTATAATAGGTGGTTTTTCACAATTAAATGGAACTTATGGTGGTGGACTTCCGACTTCATTTGGATATATATATCTTTTCTTAGGCTTAATTTATTTTCTTCCTATAAATTACCTGTACCAGTTTTCAGTAAAAATTAAACAAGGGTTACAATCAAACGATCTACCGACAGCAGCTTCGGGATTTGAGAATTTGAAATCGCTATTTAAGTTCATGGGCATATTCACAATTATAATTTTATCGATGTATGGACTAATCCTGTTAATAGCTATACCAATGTTCGTGTTTTTTAATCACTAACCTTATCAATGTAATTAGGTTACATCATTGGGTAAATGTTCAGCTAGCAAGGGAAGTGCGTAAAATAAACTTCGTTCAACGCTCGATGCGATGACACAACATCTTGAGAAAATAATCCACATCAAAGCATCTCCCTCTATTGTATGGGATACTTTAACAAATCCCGAGGTAATGAAGCAGTGGATGGGTGAGCCTGAAATGAAAATAGAAATCATTACCAACTGGAAAGTAGGCACTCCAATCGTTATCAAAGGATTTCATCATGTAAAATTCGAAAACACTGGAACAGTATTGCAATTTGAACCTGATAGAATTCTTAAGTATGACTATTTAAGTTCGATATCACGTCTACCAAACATTCCCGAAAACCATACCATCATTGAGTTTAGACTTGCACCCTCCGAAAATCAAACGACATTAACTTTAACTCTCAGCAATTTTCCAACGGAATCGATCTATAAACACATTAATTTTTATTGGACAACGACAATTGAAACATTGCGAGATTGGATTGAGAGAGATAATTAGAGTTTAATGAATGCTAGCGATAAAGTATTTTTAACCGCAAAGACGCTAAGGACGCTAAGTACCGCAAGGATTATCATCGTAAGCCGTAAATGAATCTGAAGTAAGTAATACCGTCTTTCTCAGCGAAACTTTGCGTCCTTAGCGTCTTTGCGGTTAATTAAATTCAAAGAATAGTAGTATCTAGCGACTAATGACTAATACCGTTGTCTTTCTCATCTATCATGGCATGGGCCACTTCAATGCTTGCTTCAGGCTGGCAAAGAGTTTGAGTTCAGACCATGATGTGGTATTTGCGGGGCATTCATCTTTTAAGTCTTATATAGAAACACAAGGTTTTATTTTCTATCCATTATCAACAGTTCCTTTTGGGATGGGCCTTGAGCAATGGATTAATGAGCAGCAGAAAAGCAAATACCCTTATTTAAAAACAATACAGGATCGTTGGTCTGATCGTTTGTATAAATTGCGTGAAGCAGAATTAAATCAACTCCTAAAAGACCTGGAGCCTGATACAATACTGATAGATTCTTATCAATCGACTGATTTCATCGTACTTTATCCATCTATAAAGAACACATCAACCAGAGTAGCATTTATCCAAACGATGCTACCTACGATCGTACGAGAAAACCTCCCTCCTATCAACAGTACTATATTGCCTTCTGATACAGACGAAATAAAAAAAGCATGGAAGCAATTTCGTTGGAAGTCAATCAAAAAAACTGCTAAGGAAAAACTTCGCTACTTAGGTATGGATGATAATGCTATCATTCAACGAAGAATCGGCAAAAATAAAATACCAACATCTCTTCTGGCCGAGGAGAAAAATCTGCGGGGCGCATCTTTTACAAATATTGATGAATTCATTCTTGCACCAGCAGAGTTTGACTTTCAGCAGCATATATCAAATGTATTTCAAAAGTATATTGGCTTTCAACCTGATCTAAAGCGCATTGAAGTATCAGACATGGAATATTTTAAACTTGATGCCGAGATCAGGCGCAAGGTAAAAGAGAATGAAAGCATTTTAATTTATTGTTCTTTCGGGTCAGTGCGAGCTAGTGACACTTCAGCGGTAAATACTTTT
>DATJHZ010000284.1:0-8914 GCA_035493595.1 Cyclobacteriaceae bacterium
TATTGCTTGGATCATCATTTTTGTCGCAGGAGCTAACAGATGCGATGATGGATCCCATCAAAACGACATACGTAAGGATTCGTAGAATTTGACTCATTGGCTTAAATGGTTTTTTAGGGTTTAACATGTTGAGTTTGCTTAAAAGCTGTTAGTTTCTTCCGACTTGGCGGCCAACAGCTATCGATTGCAAATTCTATTGCAAACGTTAGCGACAACTGGTTAAATTCTAGGGTTAAAACAGGGTTAATGCAGAGAAAAAAACATTAATCCTTTTAAATTCGGCGCTTTTGCCTATTTCTGTGACGGTGAATGCATAGTGGTTCTCAGAAAAAAATCCTAACTGTTATCACTATTCTGGAAATTGATACGGACTTGGCCAGCTATAAAGACAGCACTGGTTTAAGGTAAAGAAAGTAACACCCCTTCCACCCATATCGGTTATACGGTTTCAAAACTATTTTTTGAAGAGCTGTTTGTTTTTAAGTAACAGAGGTGACAACATTTTCTTTTAGAATATTTAGAGATGTTAAGTATGGATCGGTCATTTGCGTTTTTCAAAAGAAGGAATACTACGGGTCTGCTTTTGATTAAAGTACTATAACTGATGTATGATTCTGATTTAAAAAGTGCTTTACTGAATAGCTCAACTTGTTACTTTTATGAAAAAATATTCATTATGTTCAAAAATCCTTTTTCTTTTAGTGGCCGAATTCGCAGAATGGAGTATGGATTAACATTCATTATTTACATTGTTGCTTATGTTGCATCACTTGCACTCATTGGTGCCGCCGCACCAATTGGAATTTTAGTCCTTATTCCACTGATATGGTTCGTATGGGCACAGGGTGCAAAAAGGTGTCATGATATTGGCAGAACTGGATGGATGCAGATTGTTCCGTTTTATGTTCTCTTTTTATTATTTCAAGATGGTGATGACGGAACAAATTCCTATGGCCAGAATCCGAAATATCCTGATCAAATGGATGTTCTGGACTCAGAAACTCTGGATGGGCATTTAAAAGATTAATTACTGTTTTGGTTTTTTTTGAGAAATCTATCTGTCTTTCTAACGGCTTAGAATGACATAATCCTGCAGAATAGTTTGCAAAAAAACTGTATGCTCCTCGGCGACGTGGTCAATTGCTAATATTTCCCGTACTCGTTGTGATAATAGTTCAATAGCTTCATCATGGGAATTATTCCTAAACCTGCGATAACGCTCGAGTGTAGTCTTTATAAGTAAAGCATCTCGTTCCTGTAGTTTTTTTGCCTGCTGATATTTAGGAACATATTTATTGGTTTTGTGTATACTGAGAAGATCATCAAGATTGATGTTCATCTTCGGCACTGTTTTTACAACAGCAGTATGAGCAATTAAATCGCCAATACGCTGAGCCTTTGTTGATGATATAATTAATATCGATGCAATTCCTCCAAGTGAGAAATAAATATCGATCAATCTGAAAACCCAACGCGCAGCGTAATCAGAAAATGTAGCCTGACCTCCAACCAGTTTTATTACCTGGATTTTCATGGCCATTTTTCCAATACTCCTGCCTTTATTAAAAAACTCAAACGCCAGCGAGTAAAGGCTAAAAATGCAAATCAAAAGGAACATCAAGATATATGCAGCCACACCTGAGTTACCTAAGACAACTGAAAACAGAGCTGATAGTATTAACATTGAAATAACCACACAAATTGTATCTAACAAAAAGGCAAGTACGCGATCCCGCAGAGGAGCAAGTTCATACTGCAGAGTAACATTTTGAGAAGTTATAATTTCAATGTTCTTCATTTTTCCATTTTAAAGCAATATTTTCAAAGCTGAATGAAAGAAACCCGATTCATAGCGCAAAATAAAGAAAAGTGGCAGGAAGCTGAAACACTTTTAGATAGTCACGTAAAAGAACCCGAAAAATTAAGCAATTTATTCATCCAGGTTGTTGACGATCTCTCCTACTCAAGAACTTACTATCCGAATCGGTCTGTTAGAGTGTACTTGAACAAAATTGCCCGTCAGTATTTTGCAATTATTTACAGCTACAAAAAAGAAAAACACAATCAATTTAAATTATTCTGGTTAGAAGAGCTGCCACAAATAATACTTTATTCAAAGCGAGAACTCCTTATTTCCCTTTTGGTTTTTTTGCTTTCTCTCGCTATTGGTATTTTCTCCTCATACAAGGATCCTCAATTCGTAAGCACAATTTTAGGAGACAGCTATGTATCGATGACTGATAAAAACATAGAGAGCGGTGATCCGATGGCTGTCTATAAACAAAGCCAACAAATTGACATGTTTCTCGGAATTACATTCAACAATTTAATGGTTGCATTTCGAACGTATGTGTTAGGAATATTTATGGGCATAGGTACGCTGGCTAGTCTGTTACATAACGGCATTATGGTCGGCAGTTTTCAATATTACTTTGTAGCCCGTGGATTATTTATTGAATCTGCCTTAAGTATCTGGCTCCATGGCACTCTCGAAATTTCCTCAATCATTCTGGCTGGCGGAGCAGGACTTACACTCGCCAGTGGATTAATATTTCCAGGAACTTATTCGCGCTTACAATCTCTTCAACTTTCTGGCATTCGTTCATTGAAACTTATGCTCGGTATAGCACCTGTTTTTGTTTTGGCTGCTATTATTGAAAGCTTCTTAACCCGCTACACCGATGCTCCGGCTTTTTTAAAACTCTTACTGATCATATTATCATTCTCATTTATCATTGGATATTTTGTGATTTATCCATGGCTCAAATCACGAAGCGGATTTAAATTTCCGCTAAAAGAAACCAAGCTACAATCACGAAGCAATGAGCTTGTAAATTTTACCCAGATTAAAACCAACGCTGACATTTTAAAAGATACATTCCAATTCTATTCACGCCACAGCACTAAAATTCTGCCATGGATATTTGTAATTACTACCGGGGTAAGTACTGCATCATTTTTGATTGGAGACGAACAGGCTTCTGCGTTTATCGAAAGTGAATGGTTGAATAGTTTGTTTTCAGATATGCTATTTGCATTGAGTACTCCATCACCACCTTTCATTTTAATAAATTCGCTAGGCATTTCAATTATTCTGTATCGTGTTATGAATCTTATTGATGCCGAATCAAAAAAATCAGTCTTTTCAATAGACACAAAATCATATCTTCAACTCCTTATAAGTGTTGCCGTTATCTTCACAGCTATTTATCTATCTGCCTTGGGAATTTTCATCATGGTGTGTTGCTTTGGTATTCTTCTCTTCATTGGGTTTGCCCAGTTAACCGAAGCTTGCAGTCTGGTATACGGCATATCACATGGATGGAAATTGTTCAATCAAAACAAAAACCAGGGAATAGCCTTACAATTTATCATTATACTTCTGTCGTGTTCTTTTCTGCTAGTACTTTCAGCGCCATTGCTTTATATGCACATGAATATATTACAATGGAATTTTTCAGCAACCGATCTCTGGTCAAAAAAGATCATTCATTTTTTGGAGATATTCATTAAGGTGTTTTCTTTCTACCTGATATTACCAATTATATCAGCCAGTATATCTTATTTATATTTTAGTCAGGCAGAAGTAAGCAGCGCTAAAACCCTGAAAGAATCAATTGCTAAAATGGGTATGCGATCTTCAAAAAATAACAGACGATGAAACATTACATGATTCTTTTCATTGGGATGTTATTTACGAATAGTATGATGTATGCGCAGTTGGTTAATGACTCATCATACAATGAACAACTCAATGAGTACGCTGAAAAAGAGGAGGCTCCGTATTATCCCCCTGTTGATCCAGAAAAAATATCGTCTAAAAATGGTTACGATAAAGAACAGGTTGATGTAAAAAAATTCGACCATAAAAAGTGGGAAAGAATTATTGGCAATGAAGATTATTCAGAAGAACAGCCTGTTACGAAGAAGAAAAAGAAGCAGGAAGGAGATTCAACATATTCACAATCATCTAACGGTGATAAGCGTGAACAAAATTCTTATGAAGAAGATGAAGATTCTGAAATCAATTCCTCAATAACAATAAGCCCAATAATTGCTCTTATCCTTAAAATTGTTTTTTATACTTTGGTTATTGCTATCATTGGATACATTCTTTTCCTTATCATAAAAAATACATCTCTGAAATCAAAAGGGAAAATTTCAAAAGTCAATTTACCTGATGGTTCGACGCATGTTGAGGATATTAAAGAACTTGAAATCGATAGACTCTTAAGAGAAGCAACAGCATCTGGCAACTACCGTTTAGTTATTAGAATATACTTTTTAGGATTACTTCAGAAACTTAACGAAGATGGTTTTATAGTGTGGAAAAAAGACAAGACCAATCGTGATTACCTGTCAGAACTGTTTTCAAAAGAACATTATTTTGAGGAGGTGAAAAGCCTGACAATTGCTTATGAACTCGTGTGGTACGGAGATCACAATCTTTCAACACAAACCTACGAGCAGATTATTTCTTCATTCAGAACTATTGATCAAACGTTAAAATCTTCGAGGCTTCAGTGAAAAAAAATAATAATTTAATTATCATAATACTTTTCGCATGCTTAGGAGTTTTGCTTGTCCTTTATTTTACGTTTAACAACCAAAATAAAAAAAGATATCAATGGCTTGAGACTTACAAATCGACGAGCGATCAACCGTACGGAACTCAGTTCATCCAAAAACTTTTGGAAAACTACAGACCTGGTCAGAAATTTATCCTGAACAACAAAAAGTCATTACAAACATTATTAGACACCACCGTTCTTAAAACCAAGACTGACTATGTTCTTATAGGACAAGATATTTACCTTAACGAAGCTGATAAAAAAGCATTGTTAAATTTTATTCATTCGGGAAATGACGCGTTTATAGCTACCGTTAATTTACCCTTTGATATCATTGATTCAATCTTTACTTCAGAATGTGATAGGGAAATTTTCCTGGTGAAGAATGATACATTAGCGGTAACACTAAATTTTTATAATACGAAACTTAAAACTCCGAAAGGATTCTCCTATTCTTATCGTTATGGAAAAGCTGATCAAAATTATTTTTGGAATGCACTTAATCCTGAAATTTTTTGTGATTCAACTCAATCTATTACGCCTCTTGGCTACATCAATCCTAACAAGGTAAATTTTTTCAGATTTTCCTTTGGAAAAGGACACCTTTACATACACAGCAATCCATTAGTCTTTACAAACTATTTCTTAGTAAAGCCCGATAAAGCAGATTATGCCTCAAGTGTGTTTTCTCATTTACATGGAGAATCAATTATTTGGGATGAATTTAGTAAGTCGGCATTTTCGACAAAAAATAATGCTCCAGAAATCAGTCCCTTGTCGTACATTCTCCAGCATGAAAGCCTTAGGTATGCCTGGTGGCTCATGTTAGCCAGTGCTATACTTTATACAGTGTTTGCTGCAAAAAGAAAGCAGCGTGTAATTCCTGTTCTTGAAGCTAAAGCAAATACCTCACTTGAATTTGTAAATATGATTTCTGTTCTTCATTTTCAGAGCGGCAATCCTAAAGATATAGCTCGAAAGAAGGTAAAATATTTTCTGTATTTTATAAAGGTAAAGTATGGTGTACACACTCAAAGCCTTACTGAAGGACATCTGAATCGGCTTGCTGAAAAATCGAAAGTAAACCTGGCAGATCTGAAATTGATACTGGATGAATTCAATCATGTAGAGCATCAGCCATATTATAACCAGGATAGGCTGGTTGATTTATATAACGCACTCGAAAAATTTTATAAACATTGTAAATAGATATGGAAGATCAACAGGAAGACCAACAGCCCGAAGTACAAAGTGCTCTTCAACCAGGCATTGACCTGCTCAACCAACGGGTAATGCAAATAAAAAATGAAATAGGAAAAGTTGTTGTTGGACAAGAGACAGTCATTGATCTGTTGCTGGCAGGAATTTTTACTGGTGGTCATATCTTATTGGAAGGTGTACCTGGTATTGCAAAAACACTTACTGCTAAATTAGTTGCAAAAGCCGTATCCGTTAGTTTCTCAAGAATTCAGTTTACACCAGATCTGATGCCTACTGACGTAACAGGAACTACTATATTCAATGTAAAAACATCGGAGTTTAGTTTTAGTAAGGGACCTGTGTTTGCAAACCTTGTACTGATTGATGAAATAAATCGCGCTCCAGCTAAAACACAATCTTCGCTTTTTGAAGTGATGGAAGAAAGGCAAATCACAATGGATGGAACTACTTATCCAATGGACTTTCCTTTTCTTGTAATCGCTACGCAAAATCCTATTGAACAAGAAGGAACCTATCGCTTGCCTGAGGCTCAGCTCGATCGTTTTTTGTTCCGACTCAAGCTTGGCTATCCTACACTTGATCATGAAATAGAAATTTTGAGAAAATTCAGAGACGATTTCAGTTCAAAAATTCTTGATAAAGTTCAACCCGTTATTTCAAGACAGGATCTAAAAGATTGTCAGGAGTTGATTGAGAAAATTCACATTAAAGACGAAATTCTTATTTACATAGCTAAACTGATCGACAGTACTCGTAACAATGGAGATCTTGTTTTGGGCGCATCTCCCCGCGCTTCGCTGGCAATTATGCGTGCGGCAAAGGCTATTGCAGCCATGAGTGGCCGCGACTTTGTAACACCAGATGATGTCAAGTATGTAATTCATCCTGTATTAAATCACAGGATTATGCTCACCGCCGAACGCGAAATGGAAGGCATTGAAACAGAAGATGTAATTAAGGAACTCACAGAACGCATCGAGATACCGCGCTGATGAAACTGATCAAAAATCTTTTTCTTACCAACCGTTTTTTTTATGGCGTGTCATTGCTTATTGCAGCGATGATACTCTCCTATCCTTTCCCATTTCTGTTACCGTATGCAAAAACAGGATGTATTCTTTTCTTTGTCATTATTGCTATTGATTTTCTGTTGTTATTTAACAAAACCATTAGCATTGAAATAAAGAGAAAAGCGCCATCGGTTTTGTCTTTGGGCGATATTAATACAATTACACTGGTACTATTAAACAGATCTGGTCTTAAATTAAGTACTGAGCTTATCGATGAATTACCTGAACAACTTCAGACAAGAGATTTCATTCGAAAGATTGAGCTTATTCCTAATATTATAAATGAACAAATTTATTCCATTCAACCGCTCACTCGCGGTGAATACATTTTTGGACACGTGCATTTATTTGTCAGCTCAGCCGTTGGCTTAATCAGTCGTCGAATAAGTAATGATCAAAATCTGGCGCTACCTGTATATCCATCCATTATTCAAATGAAAAAGTATGAGATCAAAACTTTTGCTCGTACTGCCACAGAATATGGTGTGAAGAAAGTAAGACGCATTGGTCATAGTTACGAATTTGAACACATTAAGCAATACTTGCGTGGCGACGATTATCGAAGCATTAACTGGAAGGCTACCAGCAGAAGAGGTCACCTGATGGTTAACCAATATGAAGATGAAAAATCTCAACAGGTCTATTGTATCATTGATAAAAGTCGGGTAATGCACATGCCATTTAACGGTCTTAGTTTATTTGACTATGCCGTTAATGCCTCATTAGTTATTTCCAATATTGTATTAGGGAAACAGGACAAGGCTGGGCTAATCACTTTTGCAGAAGCTCCTAAAGCGCTGGTAAAAGCTGAACGCGGTAAATTTCAACTAAAAAAAATAATTGAAACACTCTATAGAGAAAAAGAAGGAGCCGTTGAGGCAAATTATGAAAGCATGTATATGACCGTACGGAAATTTGTAAACGGAAGATGTCTTTTGTTTCTATACACTAATTTTGAAAGTATCTATGCCTTGCACAGAGTACTTCCACAATTACGAAAACTTAATGACCAGCATTTGCTTGTTGTGATTTTCTTTGAAAATACAGAAATAACAACTCATACTTCTGCTAATGTAGAAACTATTGAAGATATCTATACTCAGGCAACAGCAGAACACTACGCACTCACAAAAATTCAGCTAACGCAGGAGTTAAAGCAATTTGGAATCATGAGCATATTAACGAAACCTGAACATCTCACTGTTTCCACGATAAATAAATATCTGGAATTAAAGTCTAGAGGAATGATTTAACACACCAATTAGACTTGAGTTATTGATTTAAATTGAGATTCTTCTTCTAAAATTGTATTGTTACCCAAGTAAGAAATAATCCGTTTTGTCAAAAAAAGTCATAAACAAACTTTAGATACTTGTGCCATAATTAATTTAACAAGTATGAAAAAATCTACAACAGTTCTAGTTTTAATGGTTCTCATTAGTGCAGGTGCATTTGCACAAGGTATTAGTGGTGGTGTAAAGGCTGGTTTGAACCTAGCCAACCAAACTTATTCCGGCAATGGCTACACAAGCAGCCCTAGCTTTCTGCCTGGTCTTCATGCAGGTGTGTATTTAACTGCTATGCTTTCTGAACATTTTGGAGTACAACCAGAGATATTATATTCTGGACAAGGTGCTAAATCAGGAACTGAAAAGATGAAGTTAGCTTATGTAACAGTGCCAGTACTTGCCCGTTTCAATGTTAATAAAGTTCTGAGCTTCCACGCCGGACCACAATTTGGAGTATTAACTTCAGCAAACTACAAAATCGGATCTAACAGCACAAATGTGAAAGATGACTATAAAAGTTCAGATGTGAGCATTGCAGCTGGTCTTGGTATAGATTTGCCAATAAAACTTAATTTCAGCTTCAGATTCGTAAAAGGTTTGAGCGATATCAACAATGCTGACTCTGGAGCGAAAATAAAGAACTATACACTACAACTATCCGTTGGTTACAAACTATTCGGAAAGTAGTCCAATACCTTTAGGTTAGTTTCTTTTAAGCGGGAACTAAATACGTTATGCAAAACTTAAAACCGTCCTTCAAAAC
>DATJHZ010000285.1:0-5936 GCA_035493595.1 Cyclobacteriaceae bacterium
TATTTCATATTTTTAGTATACAGCGCTTTAAACTGTTTATCTAAATTCAAGACCTGGGGGATAATGAGTTCGGTCTCGTCATTGGTGGTAACAAAATCCGCAAGTTTTATTTTCTCGCTATCGGGCATTTGATTTTTGATTATGTCTTCAACCTGACTGCGCGTTCGTTGAGGATCTCTTTTCAAAACCCTTTTAATTCTCAGCTCTTCACCTGCCGAAACAAAAATAACTTTATCCATCATCTTATAAGAACCTGACTCGAACATGAGCGCTGCTTCTTTTAAAACATAGGGATAGTTACTATTTTCATTAACCCACTTTTTATAATCTTCTCCTACTCTTGGATGCACCAGTTCGTTTAACCGAGCAAGCTTTGCAGGATTTTGAAAGACAACCTTACTGATATAATTTCTGTTAAGATTGGAGCCTTCAAACGACAATTCTCCGAATTCTTTTTTAATGTCATCTATCAATATTCCATCGGTGGTCATTACGTATTTCGCCCGGCTGTCAGCATCATAAACGGGAACGCCAAGGCAATGAAATATTTTACTGATCAGACTTTTGCCAGAGCCGATACCTCCTGTAATACCAATCTGAAGTGGTTTACTCATAGTAAATATTAAACTTTAATTAAAGTCTAATGCGAACAGTATCAACCTTCAAAACCTTTGAGTGAGGAGGAAGTCCGATAAATTTTGGTACAACTTTTATAGAGCCTCTTTTAAATCCATTGAGGTCTACAATAGCATGTACAGAATCACTCCTAAAATCTGCTGCCATACTTTCGCAAATGGCAAAGACACATTTGATATATGATTTGCCAACGGCGGGCTTTGAGCCGCCGGGTATGTTTTGTAACGTTAGCTTAACGGAATCGTTTAGCGTAACGAGTTTTTCAACATCAAAAGCCACAGCAACGGTAGGTGGGTTTCTGCGGATGAATTGATTATCTAGTAAAATTACTTCTACATCCTGTCTGAAATTTTCGTCAATGTTATTTTGAATCAGACTTAACTCAACAGGTTCTTTAAGTCTTGTAACCTGGTTCATGGGTCCTTCTATAAAAATGGAATCAGGAATGATTCTGACATCACTAACGGAAGTATAATTTTTCTGTAGATAACTATCTACATTTTTGAGACTCACTTTGATCCAGCGGCCGGCTTTTGGTTGAATGTTAAGATAGAGCGTATCCGTTAGTACGAAGTTAATATCAAGTCCTTCGAGCTGATTGGAGAACAGACCAGGCAATGTGCTGCCAACAATCTTCTTTACCTCAGATGGCCTCTCCAGCGGAATAACAAGAGAAGGTACTTTCACACCCAAACTTCGTCTGAATAAACTCCAGCCGATGCCTGTTACATTGATGCGCACTTCTTCAGGCAAAGGTTTTACAGCAACGTAATTAGAAGAGTTGAAATCAACAGCCAGCGGAAAGCTGATGTTGGTGGTGTATGTTTTATTCAGGGCGTTAAAAAACCAAAAGACCGTAGCTGCGAATAAACACAGCACTACGGCCTTCCAATTTCTTTTATTGAAGCGTAAGAAGCCAAATATGGATTTTATAAAACTCAAGACGTATAAAGGGTTGTGCGTGAATTAGTAAAACCGAAAGGCTCGCTTCGCAGAATTACTTCTTCGAATTAGCAATTTTTGATGCCTCTAATGAAATAGCAGATTTGTTGAATCGAATTCTTCCGCCTTTTTCTACTTCTAAAATGAAAGTATCGCCTTCCAATTCTGCAACATGTCCGTGTGCACCACCGATTGTTACTACGTAATCGCCTTTCTTAATTTCTTCTACGAATTTCTTAGCATCCTTGGCTTTCTTTTGCTGCGGGCGGATCATGAAGAAATAGAACACAATAATGATAGCTCCGAAGAAAATAAATTGAAAGTACGGATTGCTGGATTGAGCTTGTAAAATGATTGAGTACATATCTGATATATTTTTTAAGGGCTCAAAGGTACAGTTTCAACTTTCAGGTTGCAAGTTCCCGGTTTTAGGTTCAAAGTCAGGTCGATAATTTTAAACTCGAAACTTTGAACCTGGAACCTTGAACATTATTGACGGAGCAGTTCCCTTGAAATAACCATTTTTTGTATTTCGGTAGTACCCTCATAAATCTGGGTAATCTTGGCATCGCGCATGAGGCGCTCAACATGAAATTCTTTTACATAACCATAACCTCCATGAATTTGTACGGCTTCTGTTGTAACCTCCTGGGCAATTTGTGAAGCAAATAACTTTGCCATGGCGGCAGCTTTTACAAAATCTTTCTTTTGATCTTTCAGATAAGCAGCCTGGTGGATAAGCAGGCGGGCAGCGTCAATCTTCGTTGCCATTTCAGCAAGCTTAAATTGAATTGCCTGATGCTGCGACAATTCTTTACCAAATGCTTTTCTTTCTTTTGAATATTTAAGCGCAAGCTCATAGGCACCGGCAGCTATACCCAACGCCTGAGAAGCGATACCAATGCGCCCACCATTAAGTGTAGTCATTGCGAACGTAAACCCGAAACCCTCGTCACCAATACGATTTGCTTTTGGAACCTTTACATCGTTGAACATAAGAGAGTGTGTATCAGAACCACGGATACCCATTTTATCTTCCTTCTTACCAACAATAAAGCCCTGCATCTCTTTCTCGATAATCAAAGCATTAATGCCTTTGTGTTTTTTCTCGGCATCTGTTTGTGCAATCACCAGGTAGATACTTGCGCTATTACCATTGGTGATCCAATTCTTTGTTCCGTTTACCAGGTAATGATCGCCTTTGTCTTCGGCTGTTGTACGTTGACTTGTAGCATCCGATCCTGCCTCTGGCTCTGACAGGCAGAAGGCACCAATTTTTTCGCCGGTAGCTAATTTTTTTAAATATTTTTCTTTTTGTTCTTCGGTTCCAAATTTCTCAAGTCCCCAGCATACCAGTGAATTATTTACCGACATGCATACAGAAGCCGAGGCATCTATTTTTGATATCTCTTCCATGGCTAATGTGTAAGAGACTGTATCCATTCCTCCGCCATTGTATTTAGGGTCAACCATCATACCCATAAAACCTAACTCACCCATTTTCTTAATCTGATCTGCGGGGAATTTTTGATGTGTATCGCGTTCGATAACACCAGGTAGTAATTCAGTTTGAGCGAAGTCACGCGCAGCCTGTTGAACGGCTAATTGCTCTTCAGTGAGTTGGAAATTCATACAGTTTAAGTTAACCAATTTTCATGCATTTTACGGTCTCCTGAAGCATTCTCCAAATAAAAAAGCCTGAAGAAATCTCCAGGCTTCTTGTATAACATTAAATGATTTTTAGTCTCTTCTTCCAAGGAAGATCATCACGTAATAAAGCAACGTTGTGATGGCACCTATAGCGGCAACAACATATGTCATAGCAGCCCATTTCAAGGCATCTTTAGCCATATCATGCTCCTGGTTAGTAACAATGCCCCTGTTTTCAATCCATGCTAACGCTCTTCTGCTGGCATCGAACTCAACGGGTAGTGTAATTAAGGCAAACAATGCGAACACGGCATAACATACAATGATAATTATCAAAGCTGTACCCATAGGTAGTAAACCTTTAACGAAGATGGCCCCAAAGAACATAGCCATGAATACAAAATTAATGACCTGGCCGCTGACGTTCTGAATAGGTACCATAGCAGATCTAAGTTGAAGCATGCTGTAAGCTGTGGCGTGTTGAACAGCGTGACCACATTCATGTGATGCTACTGCAGCTGCTGAAGCATTTCTGCCGTGATATACAGCCTCACTCAGGTTTACAGTTTTATTTGCAGGATTATAATGATCTGTTAATTCACCTTCAACACATGTTACCTGTACGTCGTGAATGTTATTATCCGCCAGCATAAGTCTGGCAATTTCGGCTCCGGTTAAATCTTTTGTAAGATGTATTTGTGAGTATTTGGCAAATTTGCTTTTCAATCGCGACTGCACCATCCATCCTATCGCCATGAAGAAAATACCAATAAATAAAGCACCCATAGTTATATAATTAAGTTGTTTTGAATTTCAAAAATGTTTCCGAAGTTGTTCATAATCAACATCTGCACCAAAAATAACTTACTGCCAAAACGTCATTATCTGAAACTGGTTTCTGCACACCACAAAATATTGTCGTAAATTAAGTTATTGTTAAGCCCGTAATACGAAGTTGCGAAGGTGTATCTTTGTTGGCTTTATTTTTTGAATTGGAAACCGCACCAGCACCTCTAAATACTACTCCCAAACCACAGCTTTGGATTAGCCTGCGCAATGTACTCTACGTGCTGGGGATGATAATTCTTTTCCTTTTCTCGCTGGATTTGATGGTATCATCACTCCAGCATCTGGGAAAAAATGCTGCTGAGTCGGTTATCATGGCTACCTCTAACCCGTTCACAGGCCTTTTTATAGGTCTTTTGGTAACAGCTATGGTCCAAAGCAGCAGTGCAACAACTTCTCTTACGGTAGCATTGGTGGCATCAGGATCTATTACACTTGAAAGTGCCGTGCCTATTATTATGGGGGCTAACGTTGGAACTACCATCACCAGCATAATTGTATCATTGGGTTTCATCAATAAGCGCAAAGAGTTCAGAAGAGCTGTGGCGGCTGGTGTTTATCATCACTTTTTTAATGTTCTTACGGTGATCATTCTTTTCCCGCTCGAATATTATTATGGATTCTTGTCTTCTCTTTCGCAGCGAATTGCCAGTTATATTTTCAAGCCTTCGATAGCCCCTGTAGAAAATAAAATATCACACTTCTGGTCTGGGTTTAATCCTGTGATTGATTTTCTGATTGAACTGATTGGCAACGGATTTATACTTACTGTTTTATCGTTCGCCTTGTTATTTGCGTCTATTATTCTCTTCAGGAAACTGATCTCAAATCTGCTGCTCGTTAATTCAACCGAGCGTTTTAGTCGCTTCTTTTTTAAGAACCAGTTCAAGTCTTTTCTCTGGGGTTTAGGAACAACTGCCGCCATTCGTTCGAGTACTATTACTACATCGCTGGTGGTGCCTATTGTGGCCAAGAAAATTGTACCGCTGCGTAAGGCTGCACCCTTTATTATGGGTGCCAATGTGGGTACAACCATTACAGCTTTCATTGCCGTTACACTAAACTCAAATACAACGAGTGCTGTTAGCATAGCTATTGCTCACTTTCTTTTCAACTTCATTGGAGTGCTCCTTTTCTTTCCTGTACCAGTTCTACGTAAGGTGCCTATTAAGCTCTCAAATGCTTTGGGCAGACTTACTCTGCAGTATAGATTGGTAGGGTTGGTTTATATACTGATGATCTTCTTCTTCATTCCGTTTTCACTTATCTATTTGAATCAGGATTCTATTCGCACACTTGATGTTATGTATGAGAAAGTTGATTCAACCCATCATAAAAACCATTACCGTATTGTTTCCAGAATGAATCAACGCAACCAGACCGGGGAGTGGCTACAGTATGCGACTGATCATGCTGAAGTAAATGAAGAACCAGAATTAATTTACTCCGTGTCTCTTAAAAACAACATCCTTTTTGTAAAACAACAAATGTATCTCTTTAACAAGCCTGGATTTTGCTGGGATGGTGAAAATAAAGAAGGAAAATTTAAAGCCTGTGTTGAGGAGATTCTGCCCAAACTTACGCTGAGTCCAAACCTGATATTTGATTCCGTGTATGTTTACAAGCGTGATTACTACGGAGCCACAGCTGCCGACTCACTCCAGATGAGAATTTATATCAGCGCGCACTACGCCATTATCCTGAAAAAAGAAACGCTCTTGAAAAACAACAAGCTCATTTCTTCTGAGAAGGTGATTTCTATCAACGAGAAATAATTCAGGTAGTTCCACTTTCAAACCTCAGATTGGCAACTACTCGTCTGAATCGTGAAATTTGAAATTTGAAATCTGAAATCTTTCTAT
>DATJHZ010000286.1:0-13073 GCA_035493595.1 Cyclobacteriaceae bacterium
GCCCACGTTCCATTGGCACCAACGGTATAACCCTTAGGTAAAACATATGTAACGCCTAACGTGGCACCTTGCGCAGTAACACGTTGCGTTGAGTTTGTGTAAAGCTGGAAGAAATGAAAGTTGTTGTTTGCAATATCATTCGCTGCATCAGGGTTAATTTTCTGATCACTTCCCAATACAGGATGTTGAGGTTGTATCACCACCTGGTTCAACAGAAAGTTGTTATAGCTGCTGAAGTAGTAATTAACATCAACGAGAATGTTAGATTCCAGTATGCCTTTGTATCCAATTTCAAATGTTTTGATGCGTTCTGGTTTGATGTATGGAACATTCGATTTTACAAGTTGATCTTTAGCAGCAGCAATTGCCTGATCGGGTGATGCTCCTCCCTGAAGAGCTCCGTAATATGCTCCGAAGAAAGGATTTAGTGATGAGCTTGTAAAAGTATTATCATAAGCGTGAGTACCCTTGATGTTGTCGGGTGCACCTCCAAGAACAGTTCCCTGGCCACCGGCTACAACAAGTTTAATATATTGATCGCCTGGTGTTGGGTTTCTGAAACCGGTTTGAAACGATGTTCTGAAATTATGATTTTTAGCTACCGTGTAAACAGCAGAAGCACGTGGCGTAAAATGTCCATCAAAGTTTTGATTCTTGTCATATCGCAGCGATGTGGTGAGCTTGAGGTTATCGTTTAATACTTTTTTTGAAGCCTGAATAAATGCACCGCCTTCTTTTATTTTAATAGGATTATTCTTGTCGTCGAACAATGTGCCGTTTGTAAACATGTCATACATGCGGAAATTTCCACCGACTAAAACCTCTACTATTTTTATTATGGGGCCTAGGTTGTACTGTCCTTCTACGTGATACAGTTTGCTTTGACTTAATATACCAGCTCCGCCATTTCCCTGAATTTTGATAAGTCTTTCTTTTTGTGCGTTAAACTCAGCTGAACCTGGTAAATATCTTCCCTGGTCAGCGAAAGTTCTCGCAGCAGAAGCATCAGCTGCTGATACACCAGAGATGTTACCGTTGTAAGCTTCACTATAACGTGTATACCAAACATTATCGGCTTGTGATGGATCAGTTACCAATGTTCCATCTAAATTTCTCACCCAGGTTTTGTTTATCAATTGTCCGAGTCCCTTACCGTTGTATGAGTTATTTGAATCTTCAAGGTTGGCATAAGCACGAACAAAATAGTTGCTGCCTCTCATTTCCACCCTGTGCTGTTGAAAATTAAAGTCGTTCAACTGAAACCGATTACTTCCGGTGTAAGCCGCTCTTCCCTGGTTATAATTATATTGGTAGATGAGCTCCATGTTATCGGTTATACGATAATGCAAGGCACCGTTTAGCTTAAGACTGTAGACATTGTAATTCATCAGATCTTTTTCTGCATAGCCAGTTCTTGAAACTCTTCCAATGCCCGGAAGATCTTGAGCAGAGTCATCGCCATAAATATTTAGAGCATTGCGTGCTGGATTTTTATCCCCACGTTGTTCGGCAGGTGTTGTATAATCTACATCAGTGTAGTTTGTAGCGTACCAATCTAGTCCGGTGAAATAAGATGCGTTAACTTTAAAAGCGAAACGATCATTGAATGCTTTGGCATATCGAATTGCAAAATCATATAACGGATGTGGGTCAGCGTACTTCTCGTTGATATGATTAACACCAACTTTTGTTTGTACACTCAGTCCCTGGTATTGAAAAGGATTCTTTGTGCGCATCATCAACACACCGTTAAATGCTACGGGTCCATACAATGCAGAAGCAGCACCTGGAATTAATTCAGCACTCTCCATGTCAAGATCGGATGAACCAAATAAATTACCTACCGCGAAATTTAAACCGGGCGTTTGATTATCAACACCATCAACGAGCTGAAGAAAGCGCGCGTTACCAGTGTCATTAAATCCACGTGTGTTAATTTGTTTGTAGGTAAGTCCGCTGGTTACCATTTCAACGCCTTTTAGATTTTGCAATCCATCATAAAAACTCATCGAAGGTGTTTCTCGAATAGTCTTGGTATCCATTTTTTCAATGCTTACCGGAGATTGCAGAATGTTTTCTTCAATGCGTGAAGCAGAGAATACCATTTCGTTCATCACAACAGCTTTTGAGGACATCGAAACTTCAATAGCATTGGCGGCATCGCTTACTTCAATCTCCTGGCGTTCATAGCCTACAATAGAGACGAGGATGGTGAGAGGTGCGCTGAGTGAACTGCTCTTTAATGAGAAATTGCCTTTTGAATCGGTTGTTGTTCCCATCATCTTTCCTTTCACAGAAATGGTGGCACCAACAACAGGCTCGTTGGTTTCTTTGTCTTTTATTGTACCATGGAGATTTATTTCCTGGGCATAAAGTGAGAAGGTGTTTATTAATAAGAGAATTTGTAAAAGTTTTTTCATTCAGGTTGTGAGGTTTGGTTTGGATAATATTTATGATTGTTTCTTGAGATGATCAAAACCTTGTGGCAGTCGTGTGTAACCATGACCTACAATGCGATCTGCGAGTCCTTTATAGAATGCAGGATCAGTAGGTGTCACAGTTGAAAGTCCATCGACATAGCGATTATATAAACAGAAAAGTGCGGCAATCAGTACAGTGTCGTGAATCTCAACATCCGTGGCGCCCGCATCTTTTGCTTTTTGTATGGAGGCCTCCGTTACCTGCTTGCCACTCTTTTGTGTTTGTGCAGCAATGGTGAGAAGTGCTTTCATTTTTTCACTTACAGGTGCCGTTGACAGATCTTCTTTAATCTTTGCTGTGGTTTCACATTCTCCCAATAAAAGATCTGCCGCAGCTGTATGTGCGGCTGTACAAAACTTACATTGGTTGCCATGCGAAACGATGGTGGCAATGAGTTCACGCTCACCTTCTGTTAAGGAGTTAGTACCACGGAGTAAGAATTGTGTGAGATCGCGAATTGGTGCTGCAGTATCCCGACGATATTCTAACAGGCCGGTGATGCCAGGCAAATGTTCTTCAAGTGGTATGTAAGGCATAAGATTAAAGTTTTTTAGTTTGAAGAGAAACGAATCCGCCAGCAGCTACCCAGAAGCCAACGGACCGTTTCTGAGGGCTAAGCAGGTTGTGTTATGGAGTTTACATAACCTTCAACAGCCAATTTCTTTCCCATGTCAGCATAAGCTGCATTTTCTTGTGGTGCCCACGTTCCTAAGCCGTCAACGTATCGGTTGAACATGCAGAAGGCAGCAGCAATAAGTACTGTATCATGAATCTCTATGTCTGTTGCGCCTTCTTTTCGCGCAGCAGCAACATCTTCTTCCGTAACATGCTTGCCACCTTTTTGCACATGAGCAGCAATGTTAAGAAGTGCACGAAGCTTGGAAGAGATTGTAGTGTGCGAGAGTCCGACTTTGATATCATCAATAAGTTTTAAATCACCACCCATGTGATGTGCTGCCACAGCGCCATGCGTTGTATGGCAGAAGTGACAATCGTTTTTATAAGAAACGTATGATGCTATGATTTCACGTTCGCCACGTGTTAGTGTTGAATCACCGCGAAGTAATACTTCGGCGAGATCATTCAAAGGTTTTTCAGTTTCAGGTCTGAAAGCCATAAGACCAACAATACCTGGAAATTCATTATGTAGAGTAATGTGTGCCATGATAGTAATTGTTAATTAATATCACTGAGTTAAAGCTCATTCTAGACGCTGCCTCCCAGGATGATAAAGGAGGTAAGCCTAAAATGAGCTTAACTAAACGACATTAAATCGTTAGATAAAATGATAAAACAGCTCACACGGAAATTGTGAGCATGTCAACACGATTGTGTTGTAACGATTGACTTTACAGCCATTAAAAATTATTGTTACTCACCCATGAAGAACCAGTTCATGAGTAATAAAAGAGTACGCTTGTTGTATGCACCAAACCACTAGTATTATTGAAGAACAAACTGCTTCTGCAGTCGCTTATCAATACCATACTTCAAGCCTTGAGCGGTATTTACCATCTCAAACTCAAATTGAAATAACAATAATTCTTAAGGCCGTAAAATCAGGATTGCAAATCTGGCGGCGGAGAAAAGTATGCAGTGTGCTCACTGCTTAACTGATAATGATACTGTGCAAAAACAAATGCAGCAGACCAGCCTTGCTGTGAAGGAACTGGTGCTATAGAATCAGAAGAAATGTAATCTTTAATAAGACTATTCAGCAACTTCATTGTTGATGAAGTTGCAGGCATATCAGTTGAGGATTTAACGATATCGGCCATGAAATTGAAAATCTTTTTCTCTTTATTGTCTTTTATGCAGACAACATAGAGAGTGTCATTTTCAATTTTTTGTTTCACCAATTTATAGAACTCACCTTGATGTTGAAAATCGCCATGAACGCGCTTGTATCCACCGCCTTCATCCTGGTAAGGAAGATTGTAAGGTAATTTGATCGTTATTGTTTCGCTTGCTGAGTAGTTTTCATCATCCAATCGTTGAGCCATCTCGTTGCGGGCCTGGAAACGCCATCCGAGATAGACAATATAATACCCTGCTACATTGAAGAGAAAGATCAAAAGAAACGATATGGCAACTACCTTTTTCAGAGTAGACTGATGGTTTAGTCTACATATTTAAGAATAAAGATCAGGAGTTCAAAATTTGGAACAAACGATAGAATGCCGCGAAATGAGCGATTATTGATTCAATTTGACAATAAAAGCCCCTCTATACTATTTTTTCGAAGATTTTTAAGTGCGGCCGTTGAATAGTTAGTGATTGATTTTCTTCAGCCTCTCATTTAATATGTGCTTAATTTTTCCAGTCCCAATGACTGTTGAGACTTCCCTAAACTCAAACTCCATTCCAATCGTCAAAGTGTTTTCAAAATGATCGACACCAATAATTTCTATTTCCGCTTCAACCTATTCCAATTGTTTTAAAATTTTATTTCCTTTTACTATGTCCCGAGGTAAGTACTTGCCGTCAATATAGAGCTGTCCAAGTATTCGCATGCAGTCGCCGTTACCCATGTCAGCTCCGTCAATTAAGTACTTCAAAGCCAATTCTCTTGTCTTTTTGTCTAGGTCTTCAAGTTCGCTTTTGTTGCCTTTGTGATAGTCGTCCGTTAAACAATAATACACGTCACGGTATGCTGGTCCATAATTGTGTTTGTTAGCCATTAATAATGCAGTAAGTAAAAATCGGTCGTCGTTTGGTGAGTCCATAAACTCAATAGACATTTCATCGTACGCGTTAGTGTCGCCTTTTTCCAAAGCTAATTCTTTGTTTTCGTAGTAAGGTCGACTCGCTGCATTCATGGAAGTTACTTTCTCGTCCTTTGTACCACAGTTAAGTAGTCCAATGATTAACAGAGTAATTATCAATAGTGTCTTTATTTTCATTGTCTTTGTTGTTGGATAATTTTGTTGTAGCTCGTATGCGTCAATCGCTTTTCATCTCAGAGTCATTTAACCTCTTAATTAGTCCAAGGTTAAACCCTATTATTGCTCCTATCATCGGTAGAAAAAATATAAAGGACATGAAAATCGTTATCAGGTAGCTACTTATTTTGAGACTTGGGAAAAGAATCAAATAATACCCAATCAATAGTCCTAGAAATAGCCCAGCATTACTTTGGATAAAAAATCTAACAAAATAACGTTGTTTGCCATTTTGCTTTAGAAATTTGTACCCGCTAAATCCGATTCCTATCTGCATACCGATATATCCGCCAAGTAAAAATGAAAAAATGCTGGTGCTCAGATCACCATAATGATTTCCATTAATTTCATCGTATAGAGTCATTATCAACGCAGTAACAATTGCTCCGCCAAGTCCGGATAGTAAGCCTATTAAAACTTGCGCCGAAACCAGTCCAAATTTTTGATAGTTATTCATGGTTTTACTTTATCCAGCGCATGATCTACAATTACATAGATAAGCAACATTGCCTATATGATTACCAAGTATTTTAGTGCAGATATTGATTAAAAAAAATCCACTAATCAACGTCACTCGAAATTGCTCCACGTTACGGAGTCGTCACTGACAGTAAATCTCAGAAAATGGTTGTAAATTGTTTCAACGTCTGGCATTGGTTCCAAAACAATCCACCAGTCTTTATTATTTTTCTTTAATTCGACATCTGTCAGGAAATACATTTTCTTTAACTCATCAGTTGTTTTGTTGTCTTTAGTAAATGAGTCACGAATGTATCCATACAACATTGTCATTAGTTTGTCGTAACGGCCCGCTAAGTCGGAAATCAATTTTGTTTGCGTTGTTAGTTCTTTATCTCGGGTATCTACGTTAATCGTCAATTCGACCTTATTATCTGGTGAAATATTTTTTACATTTCCGAACCAATAGTAATCTTGTCCCTCTAAGAAAAGTTGCAATGTTCCAAAATTGTCTAAGATGATTTGTTGTTTCATAATTCGTACATCGTAAATCTGAAATCGTAAATCCTTTATCTCACAGCAACATTTCTGATTACTCTTGAAAACAGTTTTGGAAAGTAGCGCTTCAGGTAAACGGCCAATACCTCTTTGCCGCCGATGTAAACTTCTTCTTTTTGTTTTTCTATGGCCTTAGTGATTTTACGGGCGCACCAGTCGGCGGGCTTGCCTTTATATTGGGCTTCATCCATTTTGTTTAATGGCGTGCCATTGCCGGTTACGGCTGACAAGGTTATTGGCGTGTGAATAAAGCCCGGACAGATCATTGTCACTTTGATGTTGTCTTTATAATGCTCGGCGCGAACGGCGTCAAAGAAACCATGTAACGCATGTTTCGATGCTGCATAGCCTGAGCGATAGGGCGTTCCAAATTTTCCGGTAAGACTGCTTACAGTAACGAAGTGTCCCTCTTTGCGCTTAATGAAATGAGGAAGTAGATGTTTAGTAAGTGCCGCAGTGCCAAAGAAATTAACATCCATGAGACGCTTATCAACATCAATGGAAGTTTCTTTTACCAGGCTTCGTTGTGAGATGCCGCCGTTGTTGACGAGGATATCTACACGACCAAAAAATTGAATAGCAGCTTCAACGCAAAGTCTTAATGTTGAAAGAGAAGTAAGATCTAGTGCCAGAACGCGAACGTTGGGTTGAACCTCTGCGGGACAGTTTCCCTTCACACGTTCCAGCTCTTCTTTACGACGGGCAGAAAGAATAAGTCGGGCACCTTTTTTTGCCAGCTCGTACGCAAGCGCTTCACCAATACCAGACGATGCGCCTGTAATCCAGATTACTTTGTCTTTCACTTTCATGCTACTGATAAATATATGCTGCTTTATCGTTTTTCATAGATAACAAAATCAAATGCATGTGCATGCTTTGTATCTGCGGTGTGGTGTTCGCGTTTGATTTCTTTCCAATGTGCTTTGTCGAATTCAGGAAAGTAAGTGTCGCCTTTAATTTCTGCGTCTATCTCGGTAAGATACATGCGTTGCGTGATGGATAATCCTTGTCTGTAAATTTCTGCACCCCCAATGATGAAAGTTTCCGCTTCGCCATTGTTCGTTGAGATCTCCAACGCCTTTTCAATAGAATTAACGACAATACAGCCAGGAGCTTTAAATCCTTTTTGCCGGGTAACCACAATGTTGGTACGGTTGGGTAACGGACGAAATTTTTCAGGAATAGAATCATAGTTTTTGCGACCCATGATGCAATGATGACCCTTGGTTGTCTGCATGAAGAACTTCATATCATCAGGCAAATGCCATGGCAAGTCATTATCTTTTCCAATGACAAAATTTTTTGATACAGCGGCAATGAGAGAGATAATCAATTTAATTTTCGATTTAAGATTTACGACTTATTAATTTCTGATTGCTAATTACTAATGACTGATGACTATACCATTGACCATCGACTAATGACTATTGACCAATTTTATTCCCCCTGAAAAATTCCTGAATAGCCATTCTCTTTTTTCCTTCGGGTTGAAGTTCGTCAATGGAAACCCAACCATCGGAAGTTCTAAAGTAAAGATAACTTTTATTGTCAGTTACAAATTCACCAGCCAGCTTCGTATCAGAATTTTTTACAACAGTAACGGCATATACTTTAAAGTTTTTATCGCCTATTAAAGTCCAGGCAGCAGGGTACGGACTTAGGCCTCGCACAAAATTACGAACCTGTTCTGCTGATTGATCCCAGTTGATCTGGCAGGTTTCTTTAAAGATCTTCGGTGCATGTTTAATCACAGCATCGTGTGGCTGAGGCACGGAAGGATAGCTCCCGGACTCAATAGCCTTCACTGTTTTTAATACGAGCTGTGCGCCATTTTCCATAAGGCGTTCATACAGGGTGCCAACATTATCATTTTCATGAATGGGTTCTTTAAACTGGTAAATGATACTGCCGGTATCAATTTCATGTTTAAGAAAAAACGTTGTGGCACCCGTTTCTTTTTCTCCATTAATAATAGCCCAGTTAATAGGCGCCGCACCACGATATTGGGGCAGGAGCGAAGCATGAAGATTGAACGTGCCGAGCGCAGGCATACTCCAGACAACTTCAGGCAACATGCGGAAGGCTACAACAATTTGCAGGTTTGCCTGATAGCTTTTTAGTTCTTCTAAAAACTCAGGTGCTTTTAAGTTTGTTGGCTGCAATACAGGAACGTTGTGTTTGAGTGCGCTTTCCTTTACGGGAGAATAGACAATTTTTTGTCCGCGTCCCTGAGGTTTATCAGGAGCAGTGATAACAGCTACAACGTTGATTTTATTTTCAATTAATATTTCCAGGCTGGGAACAGCAAACTCAGGCGTTCCCATGAAAATGATACGCAATTCATTCATGCCTGCAAAACTAAAACAATTGAATTAAAAATGGTTTTAAGGGCATCTCTAAAACCTCCAATTATCCTTCTCCAATCGGAGAAGGGAAGGGTTGAGGCAATAAAAAAAAATAATTTTTAGGGATGTCCTTAATCTTACGCCAACTCTAACACATTAAAATTCTTGGCAAGCTTCTGCTGTAAATCAAAAGGTACGGGCGAGTACTCGGCAAACTGCTGCCTGAAGTTAGCACGTCCTTGCGTGAGCGACCGAAGCGTTGTAGAGTATCTGTCGAGTTCGGCAAGCGGAGTTTTTGCTTTGATAACCTGGTTAGCACCCATGCTATCCATGCCCATGATCAACGACCTCCGTGTTTGTAAATCGCCCATCACCTCACCCATAACATCTTCGGGCAACATAATTTCCAGATCATAAATGGGTTCGAGTAACTGAGGCTCAGCTTTCATGAAGGCTTCTTTGAAGGCCATCATACCGGCAATTTTAAAGGAGATATCATTTGAATCGACAGGATGCATTTTGCCATCATGAACCATCACGCGAACGTCACGCACATAAGAACCAGTGATTGGTCCTTCTTCCATTTTTTCCATCACGCCTTTTAGGATAGATGGAATAAAGCGCGAATCAATAACGCCACCTACTATGCAATTATAGAATACAAGTTTGCCGCCCCATTCCAGATCAATAACTTCTTTTCCGCGGACTGGAAATTCTGTAGGCTCTGGCATGCCTTCATAGTAAGGCTCAATCTTGAGATAGACTTCACCGAACTGTCCTGCACCACCTGATTGTTTTTTGTGACGATAACTTGCCGATGCATATTGGCGAATTGTTTCCCGGTAGGATATTCTTGGGCTCTCAAAATCGATGTGAAGTTTATATACGGTTTCAAGAAACCACTTGCATACGGCCAGGTGTAACTCACCCTGACCTGAGATAATAAGTTGTTTTAATTCTTTGGCATAGGCCACTTCTAATGTTGGATCCTCCTGATGGATTTTTTGCAACACTTCACCAATCTTCTCATCGTCATTTTTACTCTTGGCTACAACGGCTGTTCTGATGCGTGGCTCTGGATATTCAATGGGCTGTATGGCTATGTCATAACCTTTGGCGTGGAGCGTCTGGTTGGTATATGTATCTTTTAATTTCAGCGTAGCTCCAATATCACCAGCCACCAGTTTATCAACAGGGTTGCGCGTTTTACCATCCATGATAAACAGTTGATGAATGCGTTCTGTTGCTCCGGTCTGGCTATTGATTAACTCTGATGTTGTGTTCACCTCACCACTGATTACTTTAAAGAAAGTGAGCTTGCCAAGGTTAGGTTCAATATGTGTTTTGAAAACAAAAAGTGCGGCGGGCTTCGTTACGTCAAACGGAATTTCTTTTCCGGCAGAAGTTTTTTCAGGATTAGCTTCCAAGGGTGATGGTGCAACATTGTCTATGAAACCCATTAGACGGCCACTGCCCATATTTCGTTTTGCCGACATGCAGAACACCGGAAATACATCGTGGTGAATCATTCCCTGCTTTAGTCCTTCGCGCATCTCATCTTCATCGAGTGTTCCTTTCTCAAAATATTTCTCCATGAGCTTCTCATCATTCTCGGCTGCTTTTTCTACAAGCTCGTTGTGAAGTCTTTCTGCTTTTTCTTTTTCTGATGCAGGTATGGGCAGCTTCTGTGGCTTGCCACCGTCAAGCGGAAACTGATACATGACCATCTTTAACAAATCGATGATGGTATTAAAACCTTCTCCTTGTTGCAGGGGATATTGCATTTGCGTAACAGCATTGCCAAAGCGATTGCGCAGGGATAATAGTGCTTCATCAAAATTTGATTTAGGATGATCAAGCTGATTGATGGCAAAGATGCTGGGCTTATTGAAGCGATCAACATAATTCCAGATCAGTTCGGTGCCAACTTCAACACCATGTTGAGCATTGATGACCATCACACAGGTATCAGCTACCCGCACCGATGAAATCATCTCGCCTACGAAATCATCAAACCCGGGAGTGTCAATGATATTTATTTTATAGTCGCGCCATTCCGTATGCAGCGGAGTGGCGAATACCGAATTCCCTCGCTCTTGCTCAATCTCATGGTAGTCACTTATGGTACTTTTGGTTTCAATGGTGCCTCTTCTGTGTGTGATTCCGGCCTCGAAGATCATGTCTTCGGCCAACAACGTTTTTCCGGCTTTTTGGGCCCCGAGCAGAACAATGTTCTTAATGTGTTTTTCATCGTAGACTTTCATAAGGCGAGCGTTTAAGTGAAGACTAGGATAGCAAGAATGGGTAAATGAATATACTCAAAAGAAATCTTAAATCAGAGCAATTTTACAGGGAAGAACAGGAGGGCCGGGAGAGAAATCTGTATGAATTTTAACCTTCTATTTTAGCTTTTGGTTTGAATCGGACATCTATTCATCTAATTATAGTTGTCTATCCCAATTACTTATCCTATTTGAAATGTATTTATGCTATCTTTATTTGTTTAATTTATCAACATCCCCTGATAATTATGAAAATCTTGGTTTCTAAGTGCCCAGGAAAATTAGCCCATCTTTTTGCTATAGGTTTCCTGTTGATTGTTTACACATCTAAAGCCCAACAGTCCATGTCTATTGGTACTACAACAGTAAAGAATAATGCTGTTTTGTACCTCGTTTCTCAGGGCAAAAATCAAGGGCTTATTGTTCCGATCGTAAGCAATAAAAGCAGTGTCACTCCTGATACAGGTATGATTGTTTATGACGAAAGCGATAATAAACTTTACTACAGAGATAATACAGGCTGGGTTGCCATGAGCGGAGCTAGCAGTACGGTGACCCTCGGTGGCGATCTATCGGGAACTCCAGCGGCTGCGACAGTTGCAAAATTACAAGGCAAGACACTTTCTGCGGCAAGTCCGGCAGATGGTCAGATTCTAAAATATAACGGAACTACTCAAACCTGGGAGTTATCAACGGATGCAGGCGCTGTTTATACAGCAGGCACCGGTATTACCATCACATCCAATCAGGTTAGCATCACGAATGATGGTGTTACTACCACGCAGATAGCACCCAATACGATTACTAACGCGGATCTTAATAAGACCACCATACCACTAAGTGGTTTTGGAGCAGCAACAGCAAGCGTTGATCTCGGCACTCAAAAGATTACTAACCTGGCTGCACCTACAGCCACAACTGATGCAACAACAAAAGCATATGTTGACGCGGCAGTTGCGACCAAACTTAGCTCAACTTCATTAACTACTGCTGGTGATATTCTTTATCATGATGGAACTAACCCAACGCGACTAGCTCGTGGTACTACAGGACAAGTATTGCAGTCTACAGCTACAAGTATTCAATGGGCAACCCCAACGGTATTCACCAACCCAATGACAACAACGGGAGATTTAATTACCGGCGGCGCATCAGGAGCACCAGTTCGCCTTGCGGGAGCTGCAGGCTTTCTTAAATCTACCGGTGCTGCTACACCAGCCTGGAGCGCTGTTAACTTAAGTGGTACAGATGTAACATCAACGCTGCCACTGACCAACGGTGGAACTGGAGCGACTACTGCTGCCGCAGCAAGAACAAATCTCCAGCTTGGTACGATGTCAACATTGAGTGCTGTTACTACAACAGAAATTACGGATGGCACTATTGTTGATGCTGATGTATCACCTACAGCAGCCATAGCAGGTAAGAAGATCTTTCCTGATTTTGGTACTCAGGATATTGTAACAACTGGAAAAGTAGCTTTGGGAGTAGCTGTTAGTAACGAGCGCTTAAATATTAAGGGTACCAACAATAATTTTGATGCGGGTATAAGACTTGAAGATGATACCAATGCCGCAGAATTTGGTGATATTATTTGTGGTCAGGAAGGTCTTTTTTATCACTCACAGGTATCTGGCAATAATCATTACTTCTTGACCAGTCAGTTTAATGGTGTCGGCAATCCGGCAATGATTATCCTCGATAATGGAAATGTTGGAGTAGGCACTTCAGCACCTTCTACTAATTGGAATGTTAGTGAAAATGTTGCGACTACTACGCCTATGATAAGTGTAGATCAACTCAGCACAACAGGTGATGCATCTATGAAATTTTCAACCACCACAAACAACTTTGCTGTGGGTGTCAACAGTACGGGCTCATTTAAGATATCAAACTCAACAGCATTAGGCACCACTGATCTCATGGAAGTCACACCAGGAACAACGGATCAATCCGGAATTCCAAAAGTATTATTTGACTTAGGAGCACGCGGACAAGATGGTGTA
>DATJHZ010000287.1:0-3724 GCA_035493595.1 Cyclobacteriaceae bacterium
TAGGTATTGTCATCATCACGTTTGGTTTATGTGATACACTGATGGCTCAACGTAATCCCGTTTCTATATCAGTAGATGTACAAAAAACCATCAAGCCACTCTATCCTATGTGGGCATACTTTGGATACGATGAGCCTAACTACACCTACATGAAAGATGGCAAGAAACTACTCGGCGAATTGGCTGCCATGAGCAAAGTACCTGTTTATATTAGAGCTCATAGTCTCTTAACAACCGGCGATGGTAAGGCTGCTTTAAAGTGGGGCTCAACCAACGCCTATACAGAAGATGCATCCGGTAATCCGATTTACAATTGGGCCATCATGGATTCTATCTTCGATACATTCATAGCCAACGGTATCAAGCCCATTGCCGAAATTGGTTTTACTCCTGAAGCCATGTCTACACATCCATTTCCCTATCAGCATCATTGGAAACCAGGCGATCCATACAATGACATTTACACGGGCTGGGCATATCCTCCAAAAGATTATACAAAATGGGCAGAGCTTGTTTATCAATGGGTAAAGCACGCGGTGCAACGCTATGGAGAAGCTGAAGTAAAAACATGGTGGTGGGAAGTATGGAACGAACCCAACATTGGTTACTGGAAAGGTACCATGGAAGAATATTTTATGCTCTATGATTTTACTTCTGATGCCGTGAAACGAGCATGTCCTACAGCACGAGTAGGCGGCCCGGCAACAACGGGTCCCGACTGGAATGTTGCTGAAGATTATCTCAGACAATTTTTAAAACATTGCGCGGAAGGAAAAAACTATGCTACTGGCAAAACCGGGTCTCCCCTTGATATGATCAGCTTTCACGCTAAAGGAAGTCCGAAAGTTGTTGATGGACATGTGAGAATGAATATGTCGCCACAGCTTAGAGCGGTTGCCAAAGGTTTTGAGGTGGTGATGAATTCAGCATTCAAAACTCTTCCCATTTATATTACCGAGTTTGATCCTGAGGGATGTGCTGCTTGTGGTATGACAACAAATCCTGAGAATGCATATCGCAATGGCACTATGTATTCCAGTTACACAGCAGCTTCATTCACCAGGCTCTACGATCTTGCTGATTTGTGGAAAGTAAATCTTGCCGGCTCCATCAGTTGGTCGTTTGAATTTGAAAACCAGCCATGGTTCCATGGCTTCAGAGATCTCGCTACGCATGGTATAGACAAGCCGGTGTTAAATGTATTCAGAATGCTGGGCATGATGCAAGGCAATCGTATTGAAGTACAAAACTCATCTCAAATTGCACTCGACAGCATTTTAAAAAGCAGTGTAAGAGGATCTCACGCCGACATTCACGCACTGGCATCTGCCAGCACCAAAACAACATCGGTTATGGTTTGGAACTACCATGATGACGATGTGCAGGCCGAAGCTTCATCAGTAACATTAACGATTAAAAACATTAAGGCTACAAAAGTAAAATTAAGTCAATATAGAATTGATGCTACGTTAAGCAACTCGTATGAGGCCTGGAAAAAAATGGGTTCGCCTCAACAGGTTAGCGATGCACAATACAAACTGTTGGAAAAAGCTGGTCAGCTACAACTTGCTTCCAAGCCAGAATATAAAACTGTTTCGAAAGGCGAAGTTGTTATTCAGCTTACCATGCCGCGTCAGGCTGTTACGTTGATTACATTAGATTATTAAATTTTCATCATCTTTGGCTGTGTACGATCCTCGTTCCTGTGTCCAGACAGATTGAAACACGTAACATATCAATAAAAATTTGAGTGATCAGAAGATTCAGGTCTGTGAGGACACAGACCTGGGGATAGGCATAGACACCTGGAGGTAGAATTATCTTGTTCAATTCAATCGATACTAAACTTAGCTTGTCATACAAGTTTGAGTGAAGTCTGATTTGATTTTTTAAGTTCATGCATGATGGCATATATAGCAATACTTATAATCGAAGCAAAGAAACACCAGACAGAAACAATATAATCAGTGTAGGCTATCGTTGTGATTGTATAAGAAATCAACACCGCTACCCCCAAAAGCCACATTCTTCTGATGCGTGAAAAGAAGGGTGGCGCAATAGTGGCGGTGATATAAAGTAGTCCACCATACTTACTCAATGACGTTGGATAATCTTGTGTATAAGAAATATGATAGCCAATTATTTTTGCGTCAACGTGGTAAGTCATCAAACAATAACCAAGGAAGAGTGATACAACCACACCTATGCCAACCAAAAAGAATTCTGGTTTCCTTCTCCTCTCCATCGGTTCGAGTTTTAGTATTGCAAACGGAACCCAGGCAGGCCAGACTACCTGCGCTAAGAATAAGAAGTTATAAGTTGTAAACTGCTGTAACCACGCAAAGGCAGGATCAGACAAAGCGAGCCACAGAAAACCTTCTGTAATTTGTTGCACCGCGAACAGTAAAGGAATACTCGCAAAAAAAATATGCGCAGGCGATTGAGCTTTTTTTATAGAAGCAACACCTACCACTGACAGAACAACACCTGCTCCGAAACTTGCACTGGCTGAGAAACACATGACTTTATAATTAAATTTGAAACAAGGCGAAAGTATTTCCTTCCCCGGGTCGGGTTGCCTCTAAAATCTGTTACGAGATCTACGGATGGTAATCAAATCCAGATTGAATATACCATTAATTAGAGTGGTAATCACCTGATATTTCAATTATAAACTTAGTGTGCCTCATCCTCGGACTGTATCTGCCCATTGCGTTGCAATACAAGAATTTAAATGACCAAGTAAATGAAAGTTCAGGTCTGTGAAATTATGATTTCTAAAGATGCGATTGATTGGAAAGTGATTTAAAACATGCAACTTCTTTGCTATCTTTAAATAGATAAACAAACAACAACGTGAAAAGAATGCTCACACTTGGTTTCTGGGGGGCATTATCACTCATTGTGTTATTCACAGGTGCAATGGGCTCGCTCCAGTTAATGTTTAACGCAGGACGTAATAATAATTCTGTTCTTCTGATGGCACTTTTTACCATCTGGGTACTCTCCCCTTTCGTAACGCTCTTCATTGCAGTTTTACTTTCCAAACACTGGCCGGCAACTTCACGCACAACACTGCATGTGCTGATGTTATTCCTTTCACTTGGTTCTCTGGCAGCTTATAGCGGTACATTTAGTCAACCTACAACCAGACCTGCTTTTATGTTCCTAGTCATTCCGCTGATATCATGGCTGCTCATGATGATCGTCATCCCTATAACGCGAAGGATGTCACGCAACAATGTAAGGCAAAGCACAAAGGACTGATTTTTGTTATGGCAATCTTAACTTCAGAAATAAAAGAATTTGTGAAGAAGCAGAAGCTCGGTTTTGTTGCAACAGTTTGCCCTGATGGAACTCCTAACCTTTCTCCAAAAGGAACAACTACTATTTGGGATGATGAACATCTGGTCTTTGCTGACATTCATTCTCCAGGAACAATTAACAATCTGCTGAGCAATCCTTCTATTGAAATTAACATGGTGGACATTTTCACCAGAAAGGGTTATCGATTCAAAGGCATTGGTAAAGTGTTATCAAAAGGAACCCTGTTCGACTCCGTGATTTCTTTTTACAGGGAAGCAGGATCAAAGTACACTATTAAAAACATTGTGTTAATAAAGATTGAGCGAATTCTGCCACTCTCATCGCCAGTATACGACACGGAGATTTCTGAGGAAGAGGTAATAGAAAGATGGAGCGACTATTGGAATTCGATCTACAA